>JBKJYI010000137.1:0-3696 GCA_046715855.1 Phycisphaerae bacterium | reverse complement strand
TGCCGACGAGTTTGTTGTCGCCCTCCACGATGGGAATGCCGGAGATGTTTTGCAGCAGCATGAGGTCTTTGGCCTGGGCGACGGGGGCGTCGGGGCCGAGGGTGACGGGGTCCAAAATGACGCCGCTCTCGGAGCGTTTGACCTTGTGAACTTCGCGGCACTGGGCTTCGATGCTGATGTTCTTGTGGATGATGCCGATGCCACCTTCCTGGGCCAGGGCAATGGCCAGGCGCGATTCGGTGACGGTGTCCATGGCCGCGGAGACAAGCGGAATATTGAGTCGAATTTCCCGCGTCAGGAACGTGCTGACGTCGATCTGGTCGGGGACGACGGCGGAATATCGCGGGACGAGGAGCACGTCGTCGAAGGTGAGGGCTTCCGGAATGGTGCGGGTAGACCCCGAGCGCTGAAGCTGGTCGCCTTGCATGCGAGTGCCTTTCGTTCTAGAGGTTGGGGTAGCCAAGAAGACAGTATAAACGCCGAAACGGGGAAACGCCAAAATACACGCCGAAATGCCGAAACGTCCAAACGTCCAAACAGCGGACACAAGACCGTGATTCGCGCTACTTGCGTCGCGTAGGTTTTGGCTTCGACTGTGCACTTTTTTTATTTCGCGAGACGTAAAATCTGCGATCATGAGCTGGAAACGAGCTTTTGGTGGGTTCGGGTTGAAAACCTGCTGGGGAGTGATTTTGCACATAAGTCGATCCAAAGGCAACAGGGTCCTCATCTTGGCGCATTTCTCCGCGCCATCACAAGGAAGAACATCATGGGCGCGCGGAAATAGGGGCGAAAGCCGCGAACGTGGGCTGGAAATAAAGCGAGCCACGAATGCCTGACATGGGTACTGACCGCCACGCCGTCTTTGCGGAAGTTACCGGACATGCGGGGTAATGGAATGGATTTAACGTCTATCGAGGGGATGCTCTGAAGCCATAGAATGCATTCATGGCAAGAAGTCCGCTTTATCCAGTGGCGATCTTGGTTGCGGTCGGCGTCCTTTCCGGCGGATGCCGGTCGGGATCGGCCGCGCGTAGCTCAGCAGTCGACCGTGACGGAAAAATCTTCAAGCATGCCAGTGAAACCGCCAAAGGCAATGCAAGGACAGTCAGCGAATCTGCTGGGGCCGCGGGATTGGGGGCCTATTTCGCAGAGGCAACTCCATCCCGACGATCTTTTCAGCAATTCGAATTAGGGCGGAGAGGATCAGGGCCGAGGGCTTACGAGCGGGAAGTTCAGGCGGATGGGCGGGTCGAAGGTAGTCTCATCGGGCGAGTGGAGTTCCCGCTGGAACAGTATTTGGACCGGCATAGCCGCGGCGTCGCCCGGCCCAAGTTGGCCTGGCCAACGGCGAAGGGACGCAAGCTGGACGCATTTTTCATCGAGTTTCGACCAGCGGTCATGGAATGGCCGGTGCAAGGCGGAGAGGGCGAACCTGTGGAGTTGCGGGCACAAATCACGGCGTACGAACACGACGGGGTGCCTTTTGCGAATGGGACGCTTCGGCGAAGAATGCACGTAGCCGGACATGAGTCCATTCGGGTCGGCGAGCAAAATTTCGATGATGCGGTGCGGATGGAGGCGGACACGGAGCTGACTTTTGGATGGCTGGCGAACATCCGCGTACATGAGACGGCGTGGTTCGCTCGCGGCGTGGGGCTGGTGCGGCGCGAGGAGCGATTCAACGGCAAGGCGCTGTGGCTATTCCGTTTCGCGGGCGGAAGCAAATACGAACTGGCCGAGCAAATTGCGCCGAGGGTTGAGATGGTGTCCGACGAAGTACGCGACCGGGTGAAGAGTGAAAAAAGTTTGAAGAGTGCGAAGGCCGAAATTGATGAGGTTGTTGGCGTTGGTCGCGAGGCGAACCTGCCGTTGTGGTCGCGGCTGGCGATTTGTTTTGAACGCACCGGCCGCCGGATACAAGTCTCCGGCGTGGCGATCGAATGGGAGTCGGATACCGCGCCCACTAAGTGAATTCTTTCGCGACTTAACGTTCAGTTCCTGTTATATTGAAGTCATGGCACGCCGATCCATTACGTCCGAGGAATGGTTGATACGGTTGAAGCTTGAACCGCTTAAAGAAGGCGGTTATGTGGCTACCAGTCCGGACGTGCAGGGTCTGGTCGCCCAAGGATCGACCATTGCCGAGACCATGGATATCGCACGCGACGTGGCCCGCAAGATCATCGAAAGCTGCATCGTCCACGGCGATCCCCTGCCCAAAAGGAGGTCGCGTCGGTCACAATCACTTGACGCTGTCGTGCCAGTTTCGGTAGTCGCATGACGTATCGCGACGTGATTAAGAAGCTCCGGGCGGCGGGATTCGAATTTGATCGAAGTGCTGCCGGAAGCCACGAGATTTGGCGTAACCCATTCACTCGGAAGCGAACAACGGTTACAAATCATCCGGGCGATATTCCGGCAGGGACTCTCCGCAACATCATTCGTCAAGCGGGACTTACCAAGAAGGAATTCGATTCACTCTGATGTAGGCTTCGATGAGTACCTGCTGACTTTTTGCATCGCGGAAGCGACGACCGCGGCGTGGAAGGGTTCGAGGTTTTCGGGTTCGATTTTGGAGGATTTGCGAAGTTCCATGACGAGCTCGGCGATCTTCTTGTTGTAGGCGCGGGCGAAAAGCTGGTCGCGAAGCTGCGGCTGGACGGAAACGAAGTCGGGGTTGGTGCCGGGGTCGAGCTGGTCGCATTTTACGAGGAAGAATCCGTCCGGGGATTCAATCACGTCGCTGATTTGTCCCTGTCGAAGTGTTTGCAATTTCGCGAGCGCTGGGGCGAATCGCTCCTGCACGCTGTCGGGGTTGACGAAGCCCCATGCTCCGCCGTCGGCGGCCTTGGAGCCGTGAGAATATTTTCTGGCGACTTCGGCGAAGGGCACGCCTCTGCGCAGTTCGGACTGCGCTTCGGTGATGCGGTCCTTGGCAAGGGTGCGGGCTTCGGTTGTATTGTCGGAAGCAGAGTCTTCGCCGGGCGGCAGAAATTCGGAAACGCGAACATCAATAAGTGACATGCTGCGGCGGGGCGGCTTTCGCAGGCTGTCGGCGGTCTCATGGAATGCGGCGAGGAGTTCTGCGCGGGTGGGCTCGGCCACGCGGGGTCGGAGTTCCTCGTCGAGATAGTTCGAAATAATGATCGAGCGACGGAGGTGGTCGCGGTAGCCGTCGAGCGACCAGCCTCGTTGCTCGAGTTCGCGCTCCATGCGGCGCTGAATGCCGTCATAATTCGCGGTCACGCGCTTACGAAGCTCGGCATCGACATATTGATCGATTTTTTTCTCCATGGGCTGGGAGATGCGAAGCTTGGCCTTCTGGTAGAGGAGCAATTCGGCGATTTTGTCGGTGATGTGCTGGGCCGATTGGCGGGCGATGTATTCCTGGAGGTCGCCAGCCGAGGAGTTTTTGGCGCGCTTGTGGAGTTCGTTCATGTGCGGCAGCCAGATTTCGTCGGCCTCGATGGTCTCGCCTTGCACGGAAATGCGTGCGGATGAGGGAGTCGTCGGCGAAGGTTTTTTTCTCGGCGCGGGATTGCTTTTCGAGAAGGGGTCCCAGGCTATGACTGGTGATGCGAAAACGAGTGCCATGATGATGGCACCCATTGCGCGGCGGACGGCGCAACCCCGTTGGGGTGGATGGATGTTCGTGCGTTCATACCCAGAGTAGCCCGCTGGCGCGGCCAACCC
>JBKJYI010000136.1:0-8803 GCA_046715855.1 Phycisphaerae bacterium | reverse complement strand
GCGTCCCACTCCGTCGAACAACAGAATGGATCACACAAACATACTGTTTCGCAGCAGGTTTCGTTGGAGCATGCACCGGCGGTGTGTCCGCTACAGCAGTCTCCGGCCGCAGGACAGGCTGCATGATTCGGGGGGCCGCAACTGATCGTAAAAGAACCTGCGCCGCCGGGTTCGCCGGGATAACTGCCAAGTCGAATGAGGTATTGCTGGCCCGCCACGGCGTTGAAGGCGGCCATGGACTGCACCGGCGCACAGCGGTCGTCGTCGCAATCGCGGAGGCGGGCATCGGTCGGCGGGCAGGCGCAGCCCTGGTAAACGGCGATTTTCGTATCCACCGAAGTCGTGCCGCAAGTACGGGCTAAAACCTGGCTGGTGCAGGTGGCCGTCCAGCAGTACCAGATGTCCTTGATGATTTGTTCGTCGCCACCAAGCGTCGAACAGGCGAGATGAATCGGGCCGTCGGTGGTCGCGTCGGTGTTCTCGAAATTGAAGCTGCCGGTGGTCGTGAGCGGTATGGCGTCTGCACAGTTATCGTTCTGAAGCGGGCGCTCGCAGTTAGCCGACGCGGCCTGGGCGCAAGTCGCGTCCCACTCTGTTGTGCAGCAGAACGGGTCGCCGGTCATATCATCGCACACGATGTCGCAGCAAAACGCGTCTTCGCAGCCGACGCCGGCATGGGGCGTAAAGCAGTCGCCAGTGTGGTTAAGGCAATCATAATCGGGACATTGATCGTTACCTGGGGGCCCACAGAATTGTCCAGGCTTGAACGCACCGGGAGGCTCCTGGAGCTGGCACTCTTCGGCGGTAATGTTGTCGCAAATCATCACCGGGTTTGGAGTGAACACGGGGTAACAGCAAGCACTCGCTCCGCAAGGTGGCTCAAACGTGTCTGGTGCGCATTGGAATGCCTCACGCCAACGGCCGTTGCAGTCAATTTCCCGGACGTCGTTTGCACAGGTTCCCGCTGTGTCGTTGCAACAAGCCCCGGTGGGCGGATCACCCTCACACCAGACCGTGGCACGGAAGCTGCCGGCGGGATTGCATGTGGGTCCGGGACAATCATTTGGAGTGTGGCCATCGTACCAATAGCCTGGCGTCCAAACATTCGATGCCCCGGGGGCGTTAAAAATTGCGAAGCCGTCCACACTGAAACCGATCGAGGCGTTGCCAGCCGTCACGGGTCCGGCATTGTTTACGTTGGTGCTCATGACCAGCCAGACTTTTTCGGGCAAGGCGATGCCGGGGAAGGGCCCGGCCAACAACCGCTGGGTAAAGAGGTTTGCCGGGACGTTCAGAAAATCTTTTCCGGTGCCGGAGATCAGAATGCCGGGGATGTCATCGCCTTCGGCGGCAGGTGTGCCCCGATTGTTGTTGGTCCAAAGTTCGGTGTGCACGTTGAAGGTGGCCGGGCCTGTTCCGCTGTCGCCGGCGAAAAGGACTTCATAACTGGCGAGGCCGCAAGGCGCGCCGGAACCCAGTTTGAAGTCGTCGCCCCATTTGGTGCCGGGGTCGATGGTGTCAAAAATGTTGGTGTTGAAGTTGTTTTCGTAGACCTTAAACGTCGGGCCGCAGGCGTCCTGCGAGCACAGCCCGCCGGGATGGAAAAGTCCGCCGGCGCACTGATCTTGCGTCGTGTCGGTGCAGGTGGCGAAAGTGGTGCCCGTGCAGCAGGCCCCTGATAAGCACACGTTGGGAGTGCATGTTGTGAACGCGCCTTGCCAGACGCCAGCAACGCAGTTCACCTGGGTCGTCTGCGAACAGGTCGCCCCATTACAGCACGCGCCCGTGGGATTACCCGCGAGATTGCAATTGATCTGTGCCCAGAACCCTGCCCATGGAGTGCCAGTGGAACTGAAGTTAAATAGGCGGCACGCCGTCGGCGTAGTATCCGGCGGGACTTGCACGTGGTTTTCCGACCAGACGTTGGTGGTTGAGCCAACTTCCGCCTGACCTGCCCGCACCCAGCCCGAATCGCTGGTTGAAAACGTAGCGGCCAGCCAAACGGTGCCAGAGATTGGCACGGCAGGTTCAATAATCGCCTCCAGATCGAAAATCGACTGGTTATTTAGGATGCCCGAAAATGTTTGCTGCGTGCCCGCGATGATCGAGGAACTTCCCAGGCACGGGTCACCGTTCCAGAGAGCGGTTTGCACGTTGAACATCGCCCCGCCGCCCTGATTAAGTCCTGCAACTCGAAGTGTGTAATAGGAGACCGAACACGCCCCGCTGGCCAGCGTCATGTCATCGGCCATGCGCTGATTCGCACCGGGACGATAAATCAAAAGGTCTCCGGCAATGACATTTTTGTAGACTTGGGTTCCGGGAGGCGCGCCCGCCGCTGTGCCGGTCTCATCCGAAGGAAAGGAGGTTGCCGGGCCGTTCACGGACAGGGTTTGGGTCGTGCCCTGTTGGGAAATAGCCATGTCCTGAAGATCATGGTGGGACGGGCGAACAAGCGATGCCTGAACGGGATCCAGCGCAGCTCCCTGCGCTGCCGCAGCCAAAACCAATGAGGCAGCGAATCCCGCCACGCAGACCGCTCTATTCATAGTGCCCCCTCTGAATGCCACACGTGTCGGATGAGCCATGCGGGGCATGGTGAGTTGCTGTCTCCCAGACCGCGAGCGGTTAAGAATACAGAGCCGATCTCTCGACCTCGTTGACGTGACACTCGGACCTTACCCCCTTGCGCCTGGCGGGTTACGCTCGGACGCGACCGCGAACACCCCCGGCGACCCTCCACCCCAGGAAGACCGCAAAAAACCGTGCGCCGGTAAATGGTTCAACCGCGAGAGTACTCGAGCTGTCACGGGAAAAGTAATGGCGCACGCCTTCCTCGCATCATAGGGCACGGGTCAAGGCTTAGTAAAGTGCCGGCGGGCAAGAAAAACCCATAAACTTCAAGTTCTAAGCATGAAACCGCGCTATTTTAGGAACCTTGGGTCACAAAGACCGTCCTAGAAAAGAGTTGACGCGTGGACTTCGCCGATGGTACACTGCCCCTTCATGCGATCGTAGCCGGCGTCGGAATATCATTTTGGCCAAATTGAGTCGAGGCCTGCAACGCCAGAGTACGCGCGGGGGTGGGGGAATGACATCATTTCAAAACGTTTGCTGTTCATTCACGGGGCAGGTCAGGGTTGGAGGAATTCATCGATGAAGGGTAATGGAATTGCCTTGCGCACGTTTTTCACGTGCGCAGGGTATGTTGCAGCGAGCGCCTCGTCTTTTGCACAGCGATCCACGGTGCAGGACGCAAGTCTGACGTTGCGCTTGTTTGCGGATCATCTGCAGGAACACGGCCTGCGTTTGGAGACAAGCGATCCATCGCCACAAGTCCTTTCGGGCGAGGCGGAGTTCCTGATCAGTGATTCATCACCCGTGGCCTTGCTGGACATGGATGGCTCCAAGGAAGTGAGCACCGGTCCGTTCCAGATCGTCCCTGCCTTGCGAATTGTTTCGGACAGTGCCGAAGTCCAGGTTTCCGGACTGGTTTGGATCAACGATGCCCCGCTTGATGGTGCTGCCTCACTCAGCTCAGGAAGCAGGGCGGGAGCTGTCCTTGAACTGCGTGGTTTTCGCACTGGAAGAGCGGATGGGCTGGTTGGGGCCGCCGAATCGGTGGCTATTTCCGCCGGCTTGGCGGAGAAGCTGGGCAATCCAGGGTTGGCCGGCATATCGCTGGGCGTGGCCCGCCTAAATGGAACCAATAATGATGTGCGCGTTGACGATGGCGGCGAAACGATGGTCCACGCCACCCCCAATACTCCCGTCGATGCCGGTGCGCCGGAGGGCAGCGTCGCTGCTCCCGGTCCGGACATGACTTTTTGCCAATTGTATGGAATGCAGCAGTTCGGGCGGCTGGGCGACATCGTGGGCCTTAGCGCCGGAACCACTTCCTGGAACATCGGCGCGCGCGACATGATCTGGATGCAGAATCCGGACAACCGGCACCCGATGATCACGTGGAACCTTTACCGCTTGAAAAATGACCGCTTTGAGCAGATCGGGATGTCGCATGTTAAGCACGGGTTTTTCGCGCTGGGCAATACGCAATGCGGAGGGAACTGCACTTATGAGCAAGGGCACAATCCGCCGCATGCCGCGGGCGATTGGCTGGGGCAGAACTGCACGGACACCTATGATCCGGGTCTCAATGCCAGCCAGAGCGGTCTTGGCCCGCGCTACGAGATCAATTCATGGACCGGCGGATTTACTTATGCCGGCTCGCACCTTTCCTCAGGACACAGCCACAACGCGATTCAGCATCGCTGCCAGGTTCGCGCCGCGGATCTCGTTCCGGCACAAAACCCCGGCGCGGCCTATTTTACCGAAGGGCAATACATCACCATCGATGATATCAACCCGGTCAATAGCATCGCCCATAAGCCGACCACCGTGTCGGGCGCTGCCGGCGGTACATTCAGCTTTGGGATGACCGGCGCAGGTACGCTTCCCATTACGGGACCGGCGATTAATTCCTGGCCCGGGGCCACTCTGACGACCATCGCTCAACAGGTGCCCGTCATTCGGTTCGCTTCTCCTGATGGACGGTGCATTCTCGGGTCAAAGCCTGTGGACCTGGGCGGAGGCGTGTGGCATTACGAGTATGCTTTGTACAACCTCGACATGCACCGCAAGGCCAAGTCGTTCAACATTCCCCTTCCGCAGGGCGCCGTGGTTACCAACGTTGGTTTTAGCGCCGTGCAATCGCACAATGAACCGTTTTCCAATACACCTTGGACGCCGGTGATCGACAGCGCCGGGATTACGTGGTCCACCACCGACAACCCCATTCGTTGGGGAATGCTGTTCAACTTCCGCTTCGACGCCAACGCACCGCCGGGCAATGTTACGGCAACCGTGGGCCTCTATGAGCCGGGCAGTCCGACCTCTATTTCGGGGTCCACGCCGGGTCCTTTTATCGCGAATCCCGCGCCCGATCCGCAAGCGGATCCGAGCGGATCGCAGAAGTGCCGGTTCATCTCCGCGATCATTCCGCCGGCGATAACCGCCTCGGGTCAACAAACGGCGTTACGCGTCGTGCTTACCAGCCTGCACCATGTCAATCCGCCCTATACAGGCGGTTCAGCAGCGGACTTCACGGCGTTTGAGGGTGACGTTCGATGGGTAGGCCCGCCGACGCAGTATGCTGAATCTTCAGCCAATCCCACCATGTTCTATGCGGCAACTCTGCAATGCATGCCTTTCTATCAGGACTGGAGCACGGTTGGGCTGCTCCATATCACCGGCCCGGAGATCGTCCCAAGTTCGGTCTATTCCCTGCAAAACGTCTCGGTTAATTGCCAAGGCAACGAAGCCGGTTGCACGGAGGTTTCGAACGTGCTTGAAGTGGCAACCAATCGCTGGGCGGACGTGGTTGCGCCGTTCAATCCTCCTTCCACCACAGCGCAGCCCGATGTGACGGACATTTCCGCGTTAGTGGAAAAATTTCGAAGCGAGCCCGGCGCTCCGATCAAGGCGCAGGCACTGCTGGCGGGCGACATGCCCGACCTGGATGGCGATGTTGATTTCACTCAGATTTCGGCGCTCGTAGACGCATTCCGCGGAGTGCCGTACCCCAACGCGGGGCCTGTTGCCTGTCCGTAAATTCAGGCAGTCATCCAAATAACCTTCCGGACCGGCTGGACCAATTCGTCAAGCCGGTCTTTTTTTGCGCGGCGACTTCTCGACGGCTTGATTGGTCGAAGCAATCATCCGCGTTACCATGCAGGCGAACTGGCCGACGGTCAGGGGGGCGCGGACACCCCAGCGGCCAACTTTATTCCGTCGGGCAAACCTGCCCGAGCATGGACGTGAGTGGAGAAAAAAGAATGAATCGAAGTAAGAAGTATGGTTTCGCAATTGCGGTGGCGATTCCCATGTTTTATCTGGCAGGCTGCCGACCCGGCGGCGGGGTGAGAATTCCGTTCGACTTTCCTTTGGGCGCCGGATTAGGCACTTTTAACGTCGTCGCTGGAGAGTCCACCCAGAATTCGGGAACGGGGAGCCTAAGCGGAAGCAGCCGCAATGTGGGCAGTGCGTCGCTGAGTCTCGATCCCGATGCCATTAACTTCACTCCAGACAACAATGCGGGCAGCAAAGGCAGCACCACGTTCCAGGCGGGCGGATCCTTCACGGTCACAGCGGGGATCGGTGCGGCGGATGACGTGGACACGGTCTGCGACACCCCCGTCGACGAGTACGGCCCGTTCACCGTCACGCTGGATGCGCAGTTCAATGTCACCTCGATCAACCCTGATTCCATCCCACTCGAACAATCAACGCTCGACCTCATTAACGAAGGCAGTTTCAGTATCTGCCTCACCATCGACGACGCCACGGTGAGCGGCACGCTGACCATTGAATCATTGGCATTCGAACTGGGCCTGTAGGAAAAACCTATAGGAAAGAGAAGATGCACAACAAGCCCGTGACCCATTGGGTTGCGGGCTTGTTTTTTATCCGGAAGGGACTACCCCCGCGGCAATGTTACTGGACGGTTGACCAAGCAGTGCGACGTCGAAGTAAGGCCAGCCCGCCAAGCGCGAGCATGGTCAGGGTTGCCGGCTCGGGCACAAAGGCGAGGCCGGAAAACCCGTTCGCGAGAATTTGATTCTCATAGCTGGCAATGAAAACATGGTCGCCGGTAAAGGGGTCAAAGGAGTAAAGTGAATTGGAGCCGGGATCGGCTGCCAGCGGGCCGGCGGTAACAAAAAAATTACCAGCCTCGCCCATGGCCATCCCTCCCACGGAGCCGATCGCCGCGCCCACCTGGTCAATAACGGTGACCCCTGCCGTAATTGGGTCGATCGCCAGAAGTGCGTCGTCGGTATTGTCGAGTCCGATCAAAAGACCGTCGCTTCGCCAACCAAGTCCATTGATATCATGACGGTCGGCAAAAAAATTGATCAAGGTCGCGTCCCCCGTCGCAATGTCCAGTGACAGCAGTGCCGGAACTGTGACTCCGCCATTGACTGCGAAAGCGCCGCCAAGTGGCGAAAAGGCAATTCCCCCTTCAAAGATCGAAAGCCCGAGAGGCCCCACTAGTTCTGCGGTCACAGCGTCGAAAGACGGCGAGATGGTAAAGCGATAGAGATTGGTTAATTTGGCGGCGCCGGTTGTGAACCCGTAAAGAAACCCATCTTGCGGGTTGAATTCCAGTGCGCCGATGTTGGCGATGTCCGTGTCGCCGATGAGTTGGAGCGAACCGTCGGTTGTGGAGATGGAATAGAAGGTGCCGGTGTTGAACTCCACGCCAACGAGTTGGGCGCGAAGAGAGGGAGTTGGCGCAAGCACGATAACTGCGAGAATCATTCCACAACGATTGATTGTCATCACGATTGCTCCCGACACGGACCAAGTTCCCACCCTGCAGCAGGGCAAGGCGGGTAATGCAAGAAAGACGCTCTTTCCTAATTATCCGTCTGAATACCAGACGTCAAGACTCAGGAGGCTACAATCATCGATTTTCCTCTTGGATTACTGCGTATTTCGCCTGTTAAAACAGTTATCGCGCCTAGTCCGTCCATGGTTGGTCCGTTAACTCGGATCGGCTGACACGACACCATCAATGCACTCCAGGGCCGATAAGGCGTTACTTGCAAATCACCCCTTTACCTTCCCTATAATGGATCGGTCGATGGTAGGGATTGGCGTCCGCCATCTCTTGCATCGACATTGAAGCGATCACATGCGTCGGGCATTTTTCGTGCGTCCATCGGAAAGTATGTCAGCCAATCTCCATCAACGAGTGACACTGTGTGGCACCGCGTGTGATGAAGTCGAGATGGCCGGGCCACACGTCCTAACCGCCGTGCTTACGGCAGGGGAGCAATCATGAGCGTCAAACCAACCTTCTTGCGCCGCGCCGGCGCGATCCTCTTATCCTCGTCGTTCTTGCTACAGGGGGCCGGTTGCGGAAATCCCTTCCTGGGACTGGAGGACTATCAACGAGACCTCTTGTTCAATGGAATCCTGCTCTTTCTGCTGCGTGACAACCTCACTGGCGGTGGAGACGGCGACGGCGGCACGGATGAACCGCCGGCGGGTCAGCCGATCCCCGGACCTGAGGGACCGCAAGGCGAAGAGGGGCCCGCTGGTCCCGCAGGACCACAAGGGGAGCAAGGCGAACAGGGCGAACAAGGCGAACCCGGGCCCGCCGGACCACAAGGCGAACTCGGGGAACCTAGACCGGCTGGTCCCGCAGGACCGGCTGGACCAAGTGGACCAAGAGGTCCCGAGGGCCCTGCGGGTGAAGGGGGCACATTTCTCGACGTCTTCATCGACGACTTCTTCACCTACGCGGATCACATTCCCGGCTCGCTCGACGTGAACATCGTTTCGATCCGCGAACCGGCGCTCGGAGTTCCCAATCCTGAGAGCGGCGATGCGGGCGCGATCGCGTACCGCTTCGAAGTTCCTGAGATTTATGACGGCGAAGAGCTTACCATGCGGCTGCTGTTCTTCCGCACCGGTCCCCGCGAACCGGGGCAATGCCTCATTTTCAGCATTGATTCACTCCGCCTTCGGGATGGTGCGGGCATCGGTCCGTATGGAGATCGACTCTGGATTCGGGTGGACGTTCCGACGCCGGTGGCCACCCAAACGCAAAAGGCCGCGGCGGAGGCAATATTGGGTGGCGACGAAGAGGGGTTGTATCTGGTGCTCGAATTGCCGCTCAACTCCCCTGCGGGCTTGGGATATCCCGATGATCTGGTCGTCACTGATTTGATTGCCTTCGAGTTGGCCACGGAGACGCGGCCCGAAGACTTAAGCGCGTGGGACGACGGCGGGCGCTATG
>JBKJYI010000135.1:0-5239 GCA_046715855.1 Phycisphaerae bacterium | reverse complement strand
AGGCACGGAGGCACGAAGGCACGAAGGCACGAAGGGAAAGATATGAATCGAGCTATCTTGATTCGAGTTGGAATCGATCAATCCTATGGCAAGTGGAACGCGCCTGTTGACTTGGACTCAGGTCGTTTTGTTTACGTGCCGATCCCCGAATCCGCAGTTGAATTTCAGATAGGAATGGCCCGGCAATATGAGGAGGTAATTCCAGCACTTGAGGCGTTTGCGCGAAGCGGGAAACTTGACCTGGATGCCGATCTTCGATTTCCGCGCGAGAAACTATCGCACGCATACATGCATCTTGATCCGGATTTTGAACATTTGACCTATGGAGATAGGGGCAACCGGCGCGGGAAAAACCTCTCGGAGTTTCAAAACAATGATCTGATCGTTTTTTATTCAAGTCTGCGACCCATGGACCGCACGGCGCAAGGCCTCGCCTATGGCCTCATAGGCGTTATGGTTGTTGACGAAGTTCGACCCATTGCCAAGGTGGACCGCCATTCTTGGTACAAGAACGCCCACACCAGAAAACAAATACATGGCATTAACGACGTGATCGCCTTTGGTAAGCCCATGAGTTCAGGTCGCTTCGAGAGATTCATTCCCGTTGGCGAGTACCGGAATAATGCTTACCGCGTAAAGCGCGATCTACTCGAAACGTGGGGTGGGCTGAGTAATGAAGATGGATATCTGCAAAGAAGTGGGAATCCCCCGCTATTCCTGAACCCGAACCGATTTCAACATTGGCTAACCGCCCAAAAGATAGAATTGCTACGATCCAACTTCGAGCTTGAAGCTTCCTTCGAGCTTGAAGCTTCGACCTCGCGAACTCAGAACAGGAAACCAAGTTGGAAGGGTCAAGGAGGTTGTTCGAATGAAACGTGCTGACCAAGTGTTTTTCGTTCACTTACGACGGCCAAACCCAGGCGATATGCGCACCGATCCGCTCTATGAATTGGGAAGCTTTGGGTGCACAAGATGCCACAGACGTAACCTTATGAATCCAAAACGGATCTTCGAGATTGAAGGCCTTCGCGCTGCGTTCGCACAAGGCGGTCCTGACGGGTTCAAATTGATTTTAGTCACGCCGCCCGTCCGAGTACTTAAACATTCCGATCGTTGCGAAATACGATGGAAGCCGACGGAAAAACCATTTCGTTACGACGCAGCTCCGCTAATCGTAAACAAGGAAGGAACATCGGATTTTACCCACATCATCCATTTATTTAGTCCAAAGGGACGACCTACCTGGACAGAACAATTTTCTAGCAACTTCCGTTCCAGACGAGAACCTCTACCACCGAAAGAAAGCAAGTACTTGATACGTAAATATGAAAGAATGCGAACGAAGTTAGGCAACAAAGCAATGGCAAAATGTTATAGCGAAACCATGTCAAAGCCGCCTTCAATCATTGATAAAGATCGAGTAAGAACCTATCGCGGGTTGTTGAGTGAAGCCGCCGGACGTGCGTCTACCAAAGAATGCAAGCCAAGGAAAAGACGTTGTTGATGAGCGAACGCCCGGAACAACATCAAGTGCTTGAGCAGGCCAAGGCGAGTTTGCGCGAAGTGGTCGACTCGATGCACCTTGATCCAGCCGACGCTGCGAAATTCGCCGACCAGATCCGCGACGTGGAGTTGATGATGCAGAAACTCGATCAAGGCATCATTCACATCGCCGCGTTCGGGATGGTCTCGCGCGGCAAATCCGCGCTGCTCAATGCACTCGTTGGCCGCGAAGTGTTCGAAGTCGGGCCGACGCATGGCACAACGCGTGAACGTCAAACTGCGGTTTGGACTCCGACACGCGAACCCGTCCCGCAAGGCACCGATTTGGCTCGGCAGGAGCCTCGCCCTCCCATCACTCATGTTGAAACATTTACGACTCCAGCGGGTGCGGGGCCGCGCATCGAACTCATCGACACGCCGGGACTCAACGAAGTGGATGGCGAGGCTCGGGCGCGACTGGCTCGCGACATCGCCCGCCGGGCCGATTTGCTGCTCTTCGTGGTGTCGGGCGATATGTTGCGGCCTGAGCTTGAGGCCCTGGCCGAGCTGCGCGAAGCCGACAAGCCGATCATTCTGGTCTTCAACATGATCGATCTGTATCCCGAAGTCGATCGCCAGAAGATTTACGACAAGATTCGCAACGAGCGCGTCCGCGAGCTGCTCAAGCCCGACGACGTGGTGCTCGCCGCGGCCCGGCCCCGCCCGCAAAAAATCATCACCCGCGCCGCCGATGGGACGGTCACCGAACAATGGGAAACGCCAGAACCCATCATCACGCCGCTCAAGCTCAAAATCCTTGACGTGCTCGAACGCGAAGGCACCGTGCTGGCCGCGCTTAACAGCATGCTCTTCCTCGACGACGTGCACGAGCAAATCGTGCAGCGGAAGATGGAGCTGCGCGAGGCCGCAGCGGAGTCGCTCATCTGGAAGTTCACTGTGACGAAGGCCGCGGTCGTGGCGTGCAATCCAGTCATTTTTACCGATGTGGCCGGTGGGGTCGCCACCGATCTGACGATGGTCCTGGCGCTGGCACGGCTCTATGGCATCCCCATGAACCGCGCGGGCGTGGGCAAGCTTGTGGTGCAGGTAGGCAAGATGGCCGGACTCTTTACTGCCACCGAAGTCGGTACGCACATCCTCATTGGCGCGGCGAAGAGCTTCTTCGCCGCCACCTCGCTGTTCACCGGCGGCGCAACCGTGGCCGCCTATGCGGCAGTTGCGCCAATCCAGGCTTTTGCGGCCGGCTACACCTCGCGAGTCATTGGCGAAGCAGCGAAGGTCTACCTTCGCAACGGCGCATCCTGGGGTCCGGCCGGCCCGAAAACCGTTATACAAAGCATCCTCGATTCGCTCGACCGCGAGTCCATCATGTCGCGCATCCGCGAAGAGCTCCGACGGCGTCTGCAATCGTAGGATATGACCGTGAACATGCTATGACTCGCACAGAATTTGTGCCCAAAAGAGTCGGTCTCCTCGTCGTATAATTCCTCATGGCCGTCGAAGCTCACGAATTCGAGGTGTCATCCAAAGGCGACTGCGAAGTGATCGATCTGACGCACAGCGTCGTCCGACTCATCGAACGCGGCGGCATCGCGGACGGCGTGGTCACCGTGTTCGTGGTCGGTTCCACAGCCGGCATCACCACCACGGAGTTTGAGCCCGGACTGGTGCACTATGACCTCAAGGCTGCATTTGAGAAAATCGCTCCGAGAGACGGCATTTACAAGCACGAGCAAACATGGCACGACGATAATGGGCACTCGCATGTCTGCGCATCGCTGGTCGGGCCAAGCATCAGCATACCGTTTTCCGAACGCAAAATGAAACTCGGGACATGGCAGCAAATCGTACTCATCGACTTCGATACACGACCGCGCGAACGGCAGATCGTGGTTCAAATCATCGGCGAATGAGAAGCGGAACGCCGCGATCACAATATCTCAAGGAGCGGCGATTCCGGTGAAAGCACCGGCACGTCCTCGAGCTTTGCAGACACCGACTCAACCCCGCGAAGCTTTCGCTCGATGGTACGGGATTTCCGGGTGGCGTCTTCGATCTTATGCTGCGCCTCGCCAAGCTTTTTCTGCACGCTATCGAGCAAGTCGCCGAATTTCCCAAATTCGCTCTTGATCACACCCAGCACTCCCCATACTTCGCTGGCCCGCTTTTGAATCGCGAGGGTGCGGAATCCCATTTGAAAGCTGTTCAAGATGGCTGACAGGGTGGTAGGTCCGGCGGGCGTCACGCGGTAGTCGCGTTGGAGAAGTTCGAAGAGTCCCGTGCGACGAAGGACCTCGGCGTATAATCCTTCGGTGCCCAGATACATAATTGCGAAATCCGTGGTCGCGGGCGGATCAAGGTAGCTGTCGCGAATTTTCCTCGCCCCGGCCTTGATGCACTCCTCGAGCTTGCGGCCTGCCGCTTCGGCCGCTTCCACATCTGCTTTTTCCTGGGCCTCCAGCAGACGCTGGTAATCCTCCATTGGAAACTTCGCATCGATAGGCAACAACACACCTTCGAGTTGCCCGTCGCGCCCAGGAAACTTGATGGCGAATTCCACGCGCTGGTTGCTGCCGACGCGGGTCTCGACATTCTGCACATATTGTTCACAAGGCAGCATCTGCTCAAGCAGTGATCCCAACTGAACCTCGGCCATCGTGCCGCGGGTTTTGACGTTGCTCAGCACTTTCTTTAAATCCCCCACGCCCACGGCCAGCGACTGCATCTCGCCCAACCCGCGATGCACCATCTCCAGCCGGTCGCTGACCTGCTTGAAAGACTCACCTAACCGTTGTTCGAGCGTGCTTTGCAGTTTTTCGTCCACGGTTTGACGCATCTGGTCGAGCTTGCGGGAGTTTTCTTCGCAAAGGAGCCGGAGCCTGTCGTCCACCGTTACGCGAAGAGCCTCAAGCCGGCGCTCATTGGCGTCGGCCTGGCTGCCCAGGCGAACTGCAAATCCTTCCAGTTCCGACTTCTGCACCTGTGTGAGCGAACCTACCGATGCGACCATCGCAGTAGTCGAACGCGCCAGCGAATCAGCGAGTTCGCCGCGGTTGCGAGCGATCTCCTCGCGCGTTCCCCGTTCAAGCCGCTCGAGGGCGTTTTTCAAGTCCGAGAGACCTGCCTGCAACGTGGATCCGGACAGACTCTGACCACGCTTGTAGAATGCAAGAAGCGCCGCCAGCACAGCGGTTTGGATTGCGAACGCGCCGAACAACACCCACTCCGTCATTGGGTCGACCCTCCCTGGCTTAACAAGCCGCCGGCACTTTATTCACGCGAGGCTTACAGGTAGCTAACAAATGATAACCCATTGGCGAGAAAAAACACAGCGGGCACGACTTGGTCTCAAAATGAGTTGGGACATCCGGCAGACCGCACTGCGGTGGGTGAAGAAAGGGGTACTGACGTCGAATAGGAGGGCTAATTGTTCCCGTTGGTCAGGGCGAATTTTCGATCGCCCGAAATATAAATCGTCTCCCTCGGGTAGGCCCCGTTGGAGGGCGCGGACTGTTTTTCCGGATTCTCACCTTTATCCAGCACCTGAAGCTCGATGCCCATGCGGACCAGATCGACGACACTCTTGGCCGCCATTTTTTTCATGATACTGGTGCGATGTACCTCGACGGTCTTCTGGCTGCGATCGAGCACCTGGGCGATGCCCTTGCTGGGGAGCCCCGAAACCACAAGCTGGAAAACTTCCCGTTCACGCGGAGTCAGCATGGTGTAATGG
>JBKJYI010000134.1:0-2521 GCA_046715855.1 Phycisphaerae bacterium | reverse complement strand
CGATCATCACCAGCCCCACCCCCGCCCACTGGCCCACGCTCAGCCGCTCGGCCAGCACCGGATGAAACCGTGCCACCAACGCAATAATCACAAACCCGCCGCCAACCATGATCGGATACGCGACCGTGATTTTCAAGGACCGCCCTTGAAGCGCGTAAATATAGAGGAGGACATTGCTCCCGAAGCAAAACAATCCCAGTAGAATTGTTGGATTCCCAACAAACCGCCTGAGGCCTTCTCCCACTCCGCCCCCAAGCATCCCCCCCGCCGCATCCAAATTCTTCGCTCCAATCTTGACGGCCAAATTCGCGATCGCGTTCAAGCACATCGCCGCCAACAAAGCAATCCAATGCTGCATTCTGTATCCTTTCCTTGCGCCGAGAATCCGCCGGAAGAAATAGCGGCGCCGTGCGTTTCCCGCAACGCGCGATCCGTCTGACAGGATTGCCGTGATTGCACTCGCCGGGTGCCATGCCCAAGCCCGGCAGTAACGGGCGCCGGCATGTTAACGCTAGATACTGGGGTACCGCTGCTCTGTGAGCAGTGCCCTGGGCAGCCAGGCCCTGCACAGATTGCAGTCCCGGCAAGTGCTCGCTAACGTGCTCGCACGGAGAACCCTCATGAAAATCATCCGCCGCCCCAGCGTCTACCTCGTCGGCCGCCAGGCTCTCGACCAATCCGAAGTCTCACGCTTCCTCGCCGACCACGGCGTGCAAGGCTGGACCACCGACTCCCAGCGCCCCGGCGAAATCCTCCCCGAAATCGCCGGCCGCCTCTGCTACATGTCCTTCGCCAAGCCCCGCCCCGGCGGAAACGCCGCCTACCTGGGCCACATCAAGGAAGTCGGCCACGGTAGCGTCCTCGAGCACACCGTCTGGAACTTCATCATCACCGGCGTCTCCCGCTCCTTCACCCACGAACTCGTCCGCCACCGCGCCGGCTTTGGCTACTCGCAGCTTTCGCAGCGCTACGTCGATGAGTCGGTGGCCGACTTCGTCGAACCCGATTGCATCGGGGACGACCCCGAGTTGCACGAAGTCTGGCGCTCGGCCGTCGAGCACGCCCAGGAGGCCTACGTCAAACTCGTCACCGGCCTCGAAGGCAAATTCGCCGAAATCCCCGACAAGACCCTCCGCCGCAAGATGGCCCGCCAGGCCGCCCGCTCTGTGCTGCCCAACGCGACCGAGACGAAAATCTTCGTCACCGCCAACGCCCGCGCCCTGCGGCACTTCATCGAACTCCGCTGCAACGAGCATGCCGAAGTCGAAATCCGCGAAGTCGCCGCCCAGGTCCTCGAAATCCTCCAACGCGAAGCCCCCAACCTCTTCGGCGACTACGAACTTCTCTCCCTCCCCGACAATACCCGCGGCGCCACCACCAAATTCCACAAAGTTTGAAACGGCCGCTTTCCCCCGAAGAGAAATGAGCCTGCTCTAAACTGGCGAGTTCACTATGTGGAATATGTGGTATAGAAACTTGCTCTTCTCATTGCGATCGAAAAGAATTGACGTTAGGTTGAACCAAGCGCGCACCTGACCATCCTCCTGGATTTGACTGATAACTGCCGGCGTAAAGCAACTTGCAAGAAAAATTGTATGACATCTCGGGTTTTTCTTTATTTTTGGTTCTCCTCCGAGAAAGTTGGCGCTTGGGCGCGGCCTGAAAACAGAGCTTGTTGGATCGAGTCGGCTCCATAGGGCATCCCACCATGCAAATGAATAACATGTGGCCTTAGAACAGAGTGGGGCCAGCATCGATCTCACTTTTGTTTAGATTGGCACCCTTTGCAGTGTTTTTCGGCTTGGCGGGATGCGCTCGCGTTGGGTCAGGGGTCGAAGCGAGCTTTCATCGATCGGGTTCCATCTTCGTCGGGATGAACGGAATCAGGCCGGCTTCGTAGGCAGATTCCTGGAATTCACGAGGCATCATACGTGCGTCAACGATTAACCCGTTCACTTTCATCATCCATATAAGGGGGTTGTCCTTCAATCGACTTGCGACGGTGAAGTCGGGATCGAATGGGACGAGGTCAAGGCCTTCCCGGATCTGCCGAGACTTCACCATCAGCGTCGCCTCCGAGACGCCAAATCCCCTAGCGATCTGCATGGTCGTCAAATGTGGCGAATTGCTCGGATCGGTGAGGAAATTAACCCAACCCACGGAATAAACGATGCCGCACGCCCAGCCCGCGGCCTTGCCGGTTAGCACCGGCGAATCTTTTTGGCAAAAGGCCTCGGCCATGTCGCGGCTGACTTCTTTGTATTCGTCGTTGAGATGGGCGTCGCAAAAAGCGTCGATCAACCCCACGATTTCGTCGAGTCGCTCTCGGTATTTCTTTGGAACCATGTGCAATATCGTGGTGATTGAGCGGGCGCTCGTCAAACCGATTTCCACAGGCCACGCTTGCCAGAACTGAGTTGAAATCAAAAATTGCAGGCTCATGAAGGAATGCCGGTTAAAGGCGCTAGGCCCTGATCAAGCGTGATTCGGGCGTTGACTTTGCAAAAAGTACTCGAAATGC
>JBKJYI010000133.1:0-11511 GCA_046715855.1 Phycisphaerae bacterium | reverse complement strand
GAGTTCGACTATATGTATGAGGCCAGTCACCAGGAAGGCGACGAGGGCCAGGACACTCCGTTTGGCTACGTCCCCGGCCTTGAAAACCGTGGCGAACAGCGAAATACCGCTGAACTTGGTCTGCAGTGGCAGATCAACGAGTGCAGCAAGCTGGGCTTTGCGGTCCAGGCTGGCCTCGATCACGCGGAAAATGAGACGCCCGAGTGGGCGGCCTCTCTCACGTACGCGTATGCTCTCTCCCGGTAACGGTCGAAGCGCGACCTCGCGAGGGGTGGCGGTCAGTCTCCGTTAGCAGTTCAGAGTGCACTCGTGCGGAATAGCCGCAAGCAATGGAAGTACTTCAAAGGCCCGGTTGCTGACACTCAGCATCCGGGCCTTTTCTTTCGCTGCTCCTGGCAACAGTGGGTGAGCATCATTTGCTCATGCGCGCGGTTGCCCGTTCCAGCACCGCCTGCTCGCGAGCTTTTGCCTCTTTTTTCAGCGAGTCCGCCCTGGCCAGGGTGGTCAATGCGAAATCCTTGTCAGTCAGGCTCGAGGCGTTGATGCGCACATTCAACTCCGCACCAAAGACGGCCGTTCGAGCGCAAAGCGCCGCGACCGCCGCGTCGGAGACCGAGGCCGGGTTGCCGATTTTGGTCATCGCGTCGATCTCCTCCATGGAAGCCAGCGAAACCTCCATGACGCGCAATGGCACTTCGATCGCCTTGCGGGTCGCGGATTGTATAGCGGCCGTGCGCGTGGCCTTTTCCGCGTCATTCGACCTGGGCAGCCCAAAGGCGGCCATGACCGCATTGAACGCCGCCGTATCTTCGTCGATGAGTCGCAACAGCTCGATGTAGTGGGCCTTTCCTTTTTCCGCCCATTTGGAGAATTCCTCCCAGCGATCGTCCCAGCCGCGCTTGTGGGCGGAGAGGTTTGCGACCATGGTCGCCAATGCCGCGCCGAACGCCCCAGCCGCAGCTGCGATCGACCCGCCCCCAGGCGCGGCCGATTCCGAGGCCGTTTCCTCGATGAAATCCTGGAGGGTCATGTCGACGAGTCGAGCGGGCTTGCGGTACACCAAGTCTACACCCCCCTGTGGTCCCCCTTGTGAGGGGGAACGGTCACGACCACTGTGCGTGCTTCCGTGAGTGCCTTGTTGCCTTGTTGCCTTGCTGCCTGGTTGCCTTTCTTCGATCGCATACTCAATGATTTTCTCGGAGGGGTCGAAGGGGTAGATGTCGCCCAGCCCGAGCGACTTCACGGCGATTTTGATGAGTTCGCGGTCGGAGACGCCAGTTGAGCGTTGCTGTTTTCGGAGGAAGTATCGGCCTGCGTCGAGGACCGAGGCGAGCGGGACCATGCCGACCAGCTCAGAGCCCGTCACGCGAATGCCCCGTGCGTCGGCCTTCTTGCAGCACTCGTCGAACGCCATGTGCAACGGCGTGACACTCAGGTTGGTCAGGTTGATCGAAATCTGGGCGACGCCGTACTCTTCGATGTACCAGCCGATGGCCTTGACGCATTCGAGGCTGCCCGGCTCCCGGATCTGCTCGCCTTTTTCGTCGAGAAGAGGTTTGCCTGCGGGCGAACCATCCTGCGTCTTAGGCCTGCCTTTTTCTCGTATGTCGAACGCAATCGCATTCGCCCGGCGCGTCGAAGTGGTGTTGAGGTTGACGTTGTAGGCGACGAGAAAATCGCGAGCACCCACCGCAGTTGCGCCCGTGCGGGCATTGAAATTTGCGGGGCCAAAGTCCGGCTTCCACTCCGCTTTCGCCAGTTTCGCAGGCAGCCCCTCGTACTCGCCGGCACGCACCTCGGCCAGATTTTTACGCTGCGGCGTCGTGGCCGCGTGCTCGTAGCAGTAAATGGTCATGCCCAGTTCGTCGCCGAGCCGCTTGGCGAGCTTTCGAGCATGCACGACCGTTTCTTCCATGGTGATGCCGGCCACCGGCACCAGCGGGCAGACATCGAGCGCGCCGAATCGCGGATGCTCGCCCTTGTGCTTGCTCATGTCGATAAGCTCGGCGGCTTTTTTCGCGAGTCGAAAGGCAGCCTCACAAACCGGCTCCGGCGGCCCAACGAAGGTAATCACCGTGCGATTGGTGGCCTGTCCCGGATCGACGTCTAGAAGCATGACGCCATCCACCGTTTCAACCACGTCAGTGATCTGCCGGATGATTGCGGCATCGCGGCCCGCGCTGATATTGGGGACACATTCGATGAGTTGTCCGTGCATAGCTTCCTCTCGTTGGGGTATTTGGGTCAGGGATTCTGCCGGAGCAAATATTATCACAAATTGCATGGGAAGGGATTTAGGGATCAGGGGCAGAAGTTTGGAGCCGAATTCGTGAATTGGTATGATCAGGCCTGCGTTTTGGAGCTTTGGCCATGTCGCATGACCGCTGGATAAGAATCGCCCTGTCTTTCGCGTTCATGGCGGTGCCAGGTTTTGCCCGCGCCGGTGGAGCCTCAACCGGGCTTACGCCGCTGACCGAGCTGGGCACGGGAACACATCAAGGATTTCAGGGTGGTCTCTACGCCGGCGGTTCGAACACGATCCCTGCGGCGCACCTGGCCGCGGGCCTGGCCCAGGCCGCCCAGGTGGTGCCACGCAATGGCACTGGCGCACCAGACCCCAACGGTTGGATCGCCATGATCACGGTGGGCATGTCCAACACCACGCACGAATCGGGACCGTTCGAACGGCAGGAGGATGTCAACCCCAATCGCAACGCGCGGGTCATGATCATCAACGGGGCGCAGGGCGGACAGACGGCCTTGGAAATAAAGAATCCCGCCTCATTGTACTGGACGGTGGTGGATGAGCGGCTGGCTGCCATGCATTTGACCCCTCAGCAGGTACAGGTGGCCTGGGTCAAGGAGGCCAACGCCGGTCCGCCGAATAATTTTCCCACACACGCGCAAGACCTCGCGACCGACTTGCGCGGCGTGGTTCAAACGCTGCGCGCCCGGTTCCCGAATCTGCGCTTGTGCTATCTTTCATCGCGTATCTATGGCGGTTACTCGGCGCAGGGCGGGCTCAATCCGGAACCGCAGGCATACGAAAAGCGGTTTCTCAGTGAAATGGCTGATCGAGGATCAGATTGACGGTGCGGCCGACTTGAATTTCGATTCGGCAAGCGGCGCGGTGGAAGCGCCATGGCTGGCCTGGGGGCCTTATCTTTGGGCGGACGGAATCGTTCCCCGCGCCGCCGATGGCCTGGTCTGGCTGCAATCGGACATGGAAACAGACAACGTTCATCCGTCGCCCGGCGCGGAGCAAAAAGTGGCCGATATGCTTTCGGGATTTTTCGGCACGGATTCGACGACGACTTCGTGGTATTCAGCGCAGCCGGGCACGTCCCTTCGATACGTCGATGCCGTAGCGGACGCGCACGTGGCTCTTGCACAGCCGACTCAGAATTTTGGCAGTGCGACCACCTTGCCAATTGCCTCGGGCGCTTCGGATACCGACGTGCTGATAAAGTTTGACGTAAGCGGTGTGACGCAGCCCATTGTCTTCGCCAAGTTTTCGACTCGGGTTGTCACCACAAGCGGAGTCCCACGGGCGAACGTGCGCTCGGTGACCGACGACACATGGATGGAAAACGCCGTGACTTGGAATAGTGCGCCAGCTGGGACTGAACCCCCCATCGTCAATACAGGTCAGGTCTCCCGCGACGGCACCATTAGTGCCGACGTGACCCAGGCTGTCACTTCCGACCCGGATGGTTTGATTTCTTTTCGCCTTTCGGTTCCCGGTGGAAGCGGAGGGTACATTTCCCGGGAAGCCAGCCAGCCTCCCCGGCTGATTCTGGTGGTTGCGCAGTCCGGTGCTCCGATCCCAACGGCTTCCAGCTGGGGTCTTCTGGCTCTGGCACTTGTGCTGGTGACAGCCGGTTGCCTCATCGCCCGGCGAGGTACTGGTATGTTGTGAATACAGGGGTGGCATGGCCAAGCGCAGCGCCGCCATGCGTTTGCGGTTCATGCCGGCGCCGATAAAGCTGGGCTTGGGCATGGCACCCGAGGCCGCAAATCATACCAGCACCGACGGCGCCAAGGCCCGCAGTTGCAGGACGGTAGGAAGCCGCTATAATGCGGGGCTTCGCATTGGTAGCGAGAGGAGTGCATCATGGTTAAAATGAAGACCCATAAGGGTTTAAAGAAACGCGTGCGGGTGACGGCCTCGGGCAAGGTCAAGCACAAACCATCGTTTGCCGGGCACCTGATGAGCGCCAAGAGCGGTCGGCGGTGCCGTCGCCTTCGCAAGACGACTGTCCTGCACGGACCGATCGTCGCGAAGATCCGCCTGGCTCTGGGGTGCGCCTAGACCGGGTGTGGCTGCCGCGTAATTCCGCGCCAGGCTTCCATTTTTCCTTTGGGATGAACGAGTAGGAGTTTACACATGGGACGCACGACATCCGGTTCGGCGACGCATCGCCGCAAACACCGGATCATGAAACAGGTCAAGGGTTATCAAGGTTCCAAGGGCAAGACCTATCGCCTAGCCCGCGAGGCGATTGTCCGCGCCGGTGTCAATGCCTACCGTGATCGCAAGCGCCGCAAACGCGAATACCGCTCCTTGTGGATCACGCGGCTTACGGGGGCCTGCCGCGCCCGCGATATCAGCTACAGCCGATTCATTTTCGGATTGCAGTCCGCGAACATCGAACTCGATCGCAAGTCCCTCAGCGAAATCGCGATCGCTTCGCCCGGCGATTTTGACGCTCTGGTTGAAATTGCCCGCAATCATCAGCCGGCGGCGGCCGTGGCGGCCTAGCGCTTCGACATGGTCAATACTTCGGGCGTCATGGGCAAGCGCAGCGCCGCCATGTTGCACCGGCTGCATGCCGGCGCCTGATGAAGCTGGGCTTGGGCATGGCACCCCGACCTCCAAAATCAATGGATTCAGGCATTCATTGCCCGTCTTATACCGATTCCCACAAATTAACTGCGCTCCAGCAAGATCGCACAACCACTGCTCACAGAGCAGTGGCAGACGTTGAGAGCGCGGTTATTTCGTGGGAAGCGTCTTACGGATTGACGGCCTGCAGTGAGCGTTTGGGTTTGCGTTTTTGAAATAACTTTTTGAATTCGTCAGTGACTCCGCGGAACGGGCTGGCTCGAACTTGAGGCTGCGAGATGGGCCCGGTCACGCGAAGCTCGACCATTTCGCGCGACGCCCCCTCCCATAATTCGGCCAGCACCGGCACGCCGGCCAGCCGGCCCGCTCCGGCATTTACAAAGGTGAGGTCGACGCTCTGATCCGATAGCGACATCGAGCCCGTGCCCACCAGGCTCAAGGTGTCCCCGGTGATTTCAATGTCGGCCAGGCGCACCGTGTTGCCGGTGACGTAAAACTGCCCGTGCGCCTCGCTGAGCACGTCGTTGTTGGGAAGGGTGATGTCGAGCACGTTGATAATCGCCAGAAGAATCGGCAGTTTGTAAATGTAGCCGTCGCGAATGTCCACGCGGCCGCCGCCGGTTCGAGATTGCGGCTGGTCGATGATGCCGCTGAGATGCACCTGCGCGTCCATGACGCCGCGCACGTCGGAACCCTTGTCGCTTCGGCGACCCGCGCTTTGGTTTTCGGGTGCCGGGTTGCGTGCCCGCCACGCCTCTATCCATGAGGCGAGTTGGACGTTCTGGATGGAAGTGGCGAGCCGGTATTGGGCTTGGTCGCGGTTGAACTGCAGCTGCGCCTGGGTTGTCGCTTTTCCTCCGTGAATATTCCCTTGAAGCTCGAGAACCGCTCCGCGACCCTCGCCGCGCCCAGTGCGAGCCAGGTACCAGTTGGCATTGGCTTCGGTGAGTGGCTGGCCGTACAAAGTCACCCTCGAATTCTGTAGACTTCCGTTGAGGGTGATTCCCCCGAGGCGGTCCGCGAGCATTCCTTCGACACGCACCTGGCCTCTGTCGAGTGCGAGGTCGTTTCCCGCCAGCGTAACTCCGTGCGGTAATGCGTGGCCGCGCAAAGACCAGGTGGCCGGCTCCCCTTTTTCGGCGCGGTAAAATCCGAGGTTGTCGATGGCCAGGTCGACCTGGCCGGCCGGCGAAATTTTGTCCCACACGCGCTGGGCATCAGGCGGCAACGCCCCACGGATGGAGTCGTCGAGCGTCAAACCCTTGGCGCCGAGGCGTATCTGTCCTCGACGCGCTGTACCCTCTTCTTCGAAGCTGAAGTCCGCGTCGAGTGCTGCGCCGGCGTACCGGGCACGAGCATCCGAACAGTGCGCTTCCTCTTTGGAGAAAGTGATCGAAGCCTGAACGTCTTCGAAGGCAAAAGGCAAAGAGCGATGATGCACGGTGTTGTCGATGACCCGTGCACGCCCATTCCACGCCACAATGCCCCCTGGTTTTTGAATGCGGATTTCCGCGTCGATGGGTCGATCAAATCGCCAATCGGCCAGGGCGGCGCGCAGCGAAGGCGGGGCGGCCTCCCGGAATCGCTTGTTGAGAGCAAGGTCTTCGGCCTCGACCACAATGTTGAAGTCGGTCTTGCTTCCCAAACCGATTCGGCCCTTGGCAAAGAGCTGCGCATTTTCGAAGAACCCGCGAGCCCGCACGATTTCGATGTGGTCCGACTCGGCATGCAAGTCCGCCAGTCCCCTCTCGATGGGCAGCGGGAAGACATCGGGCTGCATTTCGATGTTGCGAAGTTGACCGTCTGTCACGTGACGCCAGCCTGTCGCCGGACTGAAGTCCAGGCTCGAGTCGGCGGAGACGCAACCGGTCATATTGTAAGGCCCGAGGTGAGCAGAGATTTCGGCTGGGATAGCGCTCAAGAGTTTCTGATCCAGTTCCACGTCTTTGATGTCAAGGTGCAGTGATATATTCTGAAGGGCTTTGGTCCCCATGTGAGCTACGCCGTTTAGCTCGATGGTACCGGCCCCGAGATCGCCCTGGATGCCCGGAATCTCGAGTCGGTCGCGATGGATGGTCGCCCGTCCGGCAAGGTGCGTGACAGGAGCTGGGACGCGTTCATGAACCGCGCTGAGGTCGTCGAACGCCACGTCAACCACGGTATCCCAGGGAGCGGTATCCGCCGCATTGATCGAGCGGGCACGCGAAATCGAAACGTTTGCGTCGAACCGGCCGGCCAGGCCAAACTCTTCCACACGGCGGCGCTCATGGGGCTCGAGGGCGCGGAGAAAGTCCTCGTCGATGGGGACATTCGTGCCGGCAATGGAAAACTCAGCGGGAGACGTGCGGCGGGGGGCTTCCATCCACCCGTTTACGCAGACGCCCGCGGCATCGTGGAGGCCGCAAAGATTCCGCAAGAACAGACCATCCTCGCCGAATTCGACAGCCCCGGATAAACCGGCAACCCGATACGGAAAATTTCGGAATGACGCGTCGCCGCCCCGGGCCGTAAAAAGCGCTTTTCGAATGTTGAACCTCTCATTTTCACCCGGCGCCTTGGCGATTTGAAAGTCGAGATCGATCTTGCCGTGCGGGTCATAATTATCAAAGAACTTGCTCAGTTCCGACGAGCGCTCGATAAAGCGACGTTCCTGAGGGCTTCGCAGGCGGTCAGGCAGTTCCAAAGATTTGACCGCCACATCGGCACTGAGCATCAAACTCGCAAGGGTGATGCCGGGTTTCAGCGCGCCGCTGGCGCTGGCCGTCACCTGGCACTGGCTCCCACGAAAGAGGGCCTCGAAATCAGCCTCGATGCTGGAGGCGGTTATCCTGACCGAACCATGAACGCCGGAAAAACGCAGGTAACGCTCGTCGATCTTCATCTTGCGTTCGTCTTCGGACACGGGAATGGAGATTGACGCATGTCTTAGATCGATGGTTGCGGAGCGCGGACCCTCATACAGTGGTGGCTTCATCAAGTTGTAGTCGCGGACGCGGACCCGGCCTTCAATGCCCAGCAAGTCGGTGAGAGCGTCGGCTCCCTCGAACCCGGCGTCCACCGCCAGCATCACGGCCCGGATCGACATGGTGGGCAGACCGCCGCGCACGTTGCGTATCGAGCCGGTAACCAGGTCGATTTGCGTATGGCCATTGGCATCGGGATCGGTGGCGTCCTGCCAGACGACATTAAAGAGTCGCGGGTTTTCGATGGCACGCCGGCCACGCACGGTGAGCTGGAAGTCTTCGACATCGCGGTCGCCGGCGGGGGAGCGATGAATAATCCGCACGCGAGCCTGACGCAGCTCGATAGGGGGGGCCGAGCCCGTGGATTTTTGCCGCGAAATCATGGTCCGCACCAGACTGGATACATCAGTCCAGCCGGTATCCGAATGATGGACCAGCGTAAGCGTGGGCTGAATCGCCGCGAAGCTTTCGATCTCCAGGCGGCCCCCAAGCAGGGCCCACGAGTCATGGAGAATCGAAATCTCGTCACATGAAAAGACCACCTCGGAGTCCAAGGATGCCGACTTGCCGGGACTTGATTCAAGCGGTTCACTGAACACGAAGACATCCCGAAGATGGATGCCTTTGCTGAGCGAAAACGAAGCGGAAGCGATGTGAACTTTGCGCTGGGTGATCCGTTCGAGGAAGTCTTCGGCCAGTCGCTGGATTCTCTGTGGATCGACAAAGTGCCGATACGCGGCGAAGGCGATGAGAATCGAAGAGAGAAAAAGACCCGCGCAAATCGTTCGCTTTACGCCGCGCCGGCGAGGGCGAGAGTTGGAATTGGACTGGCCCATTACACCTCGTCCGCGGTGCAATCATTCGGTCGGGAACGCTCGCCTCGGGTCAACCGCAAGCCCGGACGCCTGGAAGCAGCAGGCATTATAGTGGATTTCCGCTGGTTGGGCACTCATGGGGCCACGCGAATTCGAAATAACCGTGTAAGAGTAGAGCTTCCGCGGCTTTTGCATCGGAAGACGGAGGCAATTTTGTGTGTTGCAATTTCTTGTCGATGAGTTCGAACAGCCTTGCCGCTTCATTTTCGATCTGATGAATGGTCCACTGACCGCGCTTGATGTCCTTAAGCGTCTCGGCATCAGGACGCCGCACCGCCAGCACGCCGGTGTCTAAAAACTCGGAGCACATCCGAAGCAGCCGGATCATATGAGCGGCGTTTTTTGTGTCGTAGCCGAACTGCTCAACCAGCTGCTTGCGCTTGGCGCCAAGATAACCCTGCCCGGCGCAGTGCGTCATCTTGTAGAGCTGTTCCTTCGCGTAGCCGGCAAAAGCTCCTTGTGCCCGTTGGGAGACGAAGGCGGAACGGATCGCGAGAAGCTCGTCGTACAGCGCGGAACGAACGACGATGTCTTCCGCTTCGAGCCACAGTGTGCCCAGCACGTTGGGATTGGCCTTGAGCAGCAGGCGAACGTATTTACCCCATTCGTAGACGATCACGTCGAGCGGCGCCGCCATGACTTGCGCGTTTTCAAATTTGTCCAAGCCCAGAACGCGGTGCGGCGGAGGGATCACGATCGCCATGTAGTCGATGTCATCGAGGCCATGTTCGTTTTCGGGCGGGATGTAGGTTCCATGCGAGTGCGAGCCGATGCGGAACAAGCCCACCAGATAGGGGGAGAAGTCGGGCTTCCAGTGTTCAAGAATGGTTTGCCAGGCGTCGCTCATTCGATCCTTCTTTGTCGTGGCCATCTCTAGCTGAAAAAGCCATCGCTGCAAGCAACGCGATCATGGGCATCGCGGGAAGGCGATAGCGGACGCTGCCGATGTACAAACTGTGCACAAGACTAAAGTAGATGGCCGGCAGCAGCAGGAACAAGACGACCGCCCAACCCGAGCGGCCATGCTGGAAAATCAATCGGACAGCACCCACGATCGCCAGAACGAAAAGCGGTACGGTCCACATGGCCGACACCAAGCGGATTGACCTGCTGCGATAGGTATCAACGTTCGGGAATGGATTCCACATGCGAACGAGTTTTCGCCCGGCAAGTTGGGTGATGCGCGCGGGATCCTGGCGTATGGCGGCCCATGCTTGGCGCTGGAAATGCTCATTCCACTGCGTTTCCGAAAGGTCAGCCGCGACGCCGGCGCGCTGAACGGAGCCCAGGTCGCTGGCTCCTGTCGCTTCCGGCCGTACGCCGTCATAGAGTGAGATACCCGCCCGCGTGGTGAGCCAGCACCACTCGCCGATGACCGCGCGATTCCGTGCCGCCCAGGGCACAAGCGAGAGGAGAACGCAAAGCAGCGCCAATGCGCCGCCGAGGACTGCCCGGCGTTCATACTTGCGCATAGCCATCGTGAACAGAATGGCGACAACGACCAGGCCGAGATTGGACTCGCGTAGGTACACGCAAAGAGCCGCCATGACTCCGATGCCAAGCCATCTCGCGAATTTGTTGCGTTCAGTTTGGATTATCGTTCGGGCCAAACAGAACCAAAGCAAAATTAATGCTGTGATGGCAAAGGTTTCCGTCAGAAGCAGCGAGGAAAAGAAGATCAAGAACGGATCGAGCGCCACCAGCAATCCGGCCAGCAGCGCGACGCGGCGTTCTGTGAAAGCCAGCGCAATCGCCAGGAGTCCAGGAGCTGCGAGTGCACCGATGATCCAGTGTGCGGCTTTGGCGATGACGACACTGTTTTGAACATTCGCTAAAGGTGAGAGAAAAGCCGGGTAAAGCGGCATGCGCGTCGCACGAAAGCCCATCTCGTCGCGCAGGCCCTGACCGTTCGCCATCGATTTGGCCATGAACCAATATTGATGCTCATCTGGAAATTCCAGCGCCGCGGGGTCGGCGCTGCGCTGCAGCCGCACAATTCCAAACCCGGCGCGAGCGATGAGGGCGATGATGAAGATCAAAACGAAATCGCGCCACACCTTGTGGCGGGCAGGCAGCGCGGTTTGGCTCGAAGCGATCAAGAACGAATGTCCTTTGCGTTCAGATGGAGTACAAGCCGCGTTTCGGGTGTCAGCTTGACGCGGTTGTCGATGCGATGACCGGCAAGCCAAATAATGCCGAGTTGGTCGCACACCAGCACGACGTTTTGGCGATCCTCCGGAGCAATTTTCGCATCCGTGAGGTAGTCAGATACTTTCTTCGACCCCGGCCCACCCAGTGGAAAAAATCGGTCGCCGGCACGGCGTGTTCGAACCATCAAGGGAGGCCGGATCGCATTCCAATCCAGGTATTCGCTGAACTTTCCGCCGAGATCGCGAAACGATGGCAAGGCTGTTTGATCGGGCGTCAGGATCTCGCAAGATATTTCAATCGACCGCGAGGGAAGAATCGTCCGGCCTGGAACACGCAACGGGATTTGATCCAGGGTGGTTTTGATCGTGACGGAAGTGCCCCTCGTTAGAATGAGGTGCTCATAACTTTTTTCTGCCACAACATCGCAAGGAAGCTGAATGCCTTTCCCGCTTGCGGGATCGTCCAGCAAGTTGGCAACGGCCACAAGATGATCGAAACCTAGTTCGGCTTCGCCTGCCCCCAGGCTGGCGTATGCCTCGCGAACGACGCCGGTTTGGAGAAGTCTGCTCTTGCGCGCCAGGGCCATTGCATTCAATACGACACTGCTTTCGGTGCGGGAAATCATCAGGCTCTCGAGAGTATGCATCACGTTTTCACGAAAATAATTCTCAAACCA
>JBKJYI010000132.1:0-4569 GCA_046715855.1 Phycisphaerae bacterium | reverse complement strand
GAGAGTTCATGTGATTCCCAACGGTGCGGATGCATCGATCTTCGAGTGCGTGTCTTCGAAAGAAACCTGTCGCGCCCGCTGGGATCTGGACGGCGCCTTCGTGGTGGGATTTGTTGGAAGCTTGAAACCGTGGCATGGCGTGGACGTGCTGCTACGCGCCTTCGAGCGCCTCCGCCGCGATGACCCGCGCGTCCGTCTGTTGATCGTCGGCGACGGCCCGTCCGCGCCGTCCCTTCGTGAGAAAGCCCGCGAACTCAACCTGGGCGAGAGCGTGGTCTTCACTGGAGCGTTGCCCCATGAGGAAATCCCCGAATCGTTGACTGCAATGGACGTGGCCGTGGCGCCGTTCATTGACTTTCCCGGCTTTTACTTTTCCCCGATCAAAATGTTTGAATACATGGCAGCCGGAGTGTGCGTGGCGGCATCGCGACTGGGGCAACTGGCCGAAGTGATCGAAGACGGCGCCAATGGGTTGTTGTGCGAACCAGACGATCCCGAAAGCCTCTACCAAAGCTTGAGAAAGGCTCAGGCCGACCCGGAACTGCGACGCCGTCTTGGATCGGCCGCAAGGGTTACGGTCCGAACCCGATACACGTGGTCGCACACCGCGGAGGCCTTGACGCAGGTGATCGAGCAAGCCCGATCGTTCCGCCGGAGCGAACTTCTCGTCGATGCAGCGGAATTAACATAGGGGTCTGTTTCTCAAGACGGATGGCGACCGTGGATATGGAAAAAATGATCTCCAATGCCTCGGGCACTTTGCGGATCGGTTATCTTTTGCGGATGTATCCTCGATTCAGTCAGACGTTCGTGGCCAACGAAATCGCAGAGTTGGAACAGCAGGGTGCCGAGGTCCACATTCTTTCGCTGCGCTCGGCGACCGAAGAGCGGGTCCATGAGGCCGCCTCCCGCGTGAAGGGGCCGGTGAAGTATCTCACCGAAACCCATCTGGCGCAGTGCCGATCCGTTCTCGACATTTTGTCCGAACCCAGGCGCGCCGACCGATCCGCGCTGGCCCGCGCTCTGCGCATCCTGCGCAGCGATTCGACCTGCGAATGGGATGATCTGGTTCGCGCCTTCGAGGTGCTTCGATGGGTGGAGGAGAATCGCCTGGCACACGTGCACGTGCACTTCGGGACGAGCGAGGCCACGGTCGCCCTGATGGCGAAGGTACTCGGCGGACTGTCCTATAGCCTGACACTTCACGCCTTCGATATATTTCGGGACAACGTCGATCGCCCGTTGCTGACGGAAAAAATCAATCAATCCACGTTCACCGTCACGGTCACGGAATTTAACCGACGGTATTTGGTCGATAACTTTCCAGGCGTGGAGGCATCGCGGATCCGCGTCAATTACAACGGAATTGCCGTGGACCGCTTCGCGCGGGAGCGTTCAACGCAAAAAACGCCGATGGTCTTTGGCTTGGGACGGCTGATCGAAAAAAAGGGCTTCACCCACTTGGTGGCCGCGATCGCGCGATTGCGGGATCAGGGGTTGCCGATTCGCTGCCGAATCGGCGGCACGGGCCCGGAGAGCAGTCAACTGCGGGAGCAAATCGAAGCCCTCGATCTTCAATCGCTGGTCGAGCTCATCGGGTCGCTCGGCGAAGCGGAGGTCGTCGATGAGCTTCGTCAGGCTTCGTGCTTCGTGCTTCCGTGCGTTCGGGCGAAGGACGGGAATTTGGACGCGCTCCCGACGGTCCTTCTGGAGGCTCAGGCAGCCGGATGTCCGGTGATCACCACACGGCTTAGTGGAAATCCCGAAATCGTCGAGGATGGCGTGAGTGGATTGCTGGTGGAACCGGAGGATGACGCGGGGCTGGCGGATGCGATCCGCCGTGTTGTGTGCGACACGCGTTTCGCGGAGGCTCTCGCCGACGGCGGCAGGAGTCGTTGTGCAGATCGCTTCGACATTCGTCGCAACGTGGCGGTGATGAATCACTGGTTTCGACAGGCGGGCGAAGCGACCCGGCGAAGTGATCGCGAACCGGATGATTCCGGGCTCGTGCCGGCGACGACGTAACTTTGGAATCGAGCATCGATGGGTTTTCCATGGCTTATCAAGACTCGGCGCGGGAAGCTTGATCTGGCCCAGGCCCGATCGGTCTGGCGCCGGTTCAATCATTATTCCCGCCGCGAAATCGGTACGCTCGCGGGGGCGATCGCCGCCGCCGTGGGCGTGGTGGCCATGCAATTGGCGGCCCCCTGGCCGATCAAAGCCATTTTTGACTACGTGCTTGTCCTGGAAACCCGCGAAACGTGGATTTCCCACTGGTTGTCGCGCGTTGCCTCCGACTCGCTTTCGGCGCTCGCCTTCATTTGCGGCGCCGTGCTCATCATCGCCGTGTTCGACTCCGTTTTCGCTTACCTTCGGGACGTGCTGCTCGCCAAGACGGGCCAACGAGTCATCGGTCGCCTGCGCCACGACTTGTTCAAACACTTGCAGCGACTGGCCCCGCGCGATTTCGATCGCCATCACACCAGCGGCTTGCTGATGCGACTAACCGGCGACATTCAGATGCTCCGCCAGATGCTCGTCGGCGCCGTCGTCTCCCTAGGGGAAAACGGGCTGCTGATGGTCGCCATGATTCTCGCCATGTTTTGGATCAATCCGGTCCTGGCGCTGCTGGGTGTATGCACCATTCCCGTGACGGCCTGGGCCACATGGCGGATTTCTCGACAGATCACCCGGGCCACCAACAAGCAGCGCGAGCGCGAGGGCGAGGTCGCCTCCATCGCCGGCGACGTACTGGGAGCGATGGCCATCGTTCAGGCATTTAACCGCGAACGAACCGAACAGGATCGTTTCGCCCGACAGAACCGGGGATCAATCCGCGCGGGCATCACCACGACGCGCCTGGAGTCCAAGCTGTACCGAGTGGTTTCGCTGGGATCGGCCGTCGGCTTGTGCCTGATCCTCTACGTCGGCGTTCGGCACGTGCTGAACAAGACCATGACCGCGGGCGATCTGCTGGTCTTCCTGGCGTATCTGCGGGCCGTAAACAAACCCATGCGAAACATCGCCAAGCTCTCCGGTCAGCTCGCCAAGGCCACTGCCTGCGGCGAGCGCGTTGCGGAACTCTTTGCGATTGTGCCTTCGATCCGGGAGCGGTCCGATGCCCAATCGCTCGAAACCGTTCGCGGTGCCGTGGAGTTGGACCACGTGTCCTTCGAATATGAGCCGGGTGTCCCGGCGCTGACCGACGTGTCGCTGACCCTGGCCCCAGGCGAGCGCGTCGCCTTGGTCGGCCACACCGGAGCGGGCAAGAGCACGCTGGTCAAGCTGCTCCTGCGTTTCGAGGACCCGACGGATGGGCGCGTTCTCGTTGACGGACACGATCTGAAAAATGTCACTTTGCTGTCCCTCCGGAGCCGCATCGGTTGGGTTCATCAGGACACCATCCTCTTTGGGATGTCCGTGGCGGAGAACATCGCTCTGGGGCGCCCCGACGCCGACCTGGATCAGATCCGCGCCGCTGCCCGGGCCGTTCAGGCCGACGAGTTCGTCCTGGCCCTACCCCACGGATATGACACCGTCCTCAAGCAGGGCGCAACGGATCTTTCGGGCGGGCAGCGTCAGCGGCTGGCACTCGCGCGAGCCCTGCTCCGCGAACCGGCGATTCTGCTTCTGGATGAACCCGCAACCGGCCTCGACGCACGGACCCGTCGTCTCGTGGAGCAGGCGTGGATGTCAGAACGCAACGCCGCGACTACCATCGTCATCTGCCACCTCCTTCACGACATGGAACGATTCGATCGCATCGTGGTTCTCTCCCGGGGGCGGATCGCCGATCAGGGTAGTCATCGTGATCTGCTGGCCAAGGGTTGCGCGGCCTACTCGGAGCTTCTTACCGAGGGTGAGCAGCCGGCGCTGCGCGTGCGGGGGGTGTCGTGATGCGGGGCGTGTGCACTGACAAACCCCAGGATGCGGAACTGGGTGGTGTGCTCGCCCAACTCGAGCCTGCCGCGGTTCTAGACGCTTTGCGCGCGCAGCTTGTTGACGTGGAATCACGGGTTCGGGACGGCTGGCGGGACATTTTGGCCTTCGACGCGGCGTACCATCCGGGCCGTTACGTGCGTATGGCCTTCGCTCTCTTGTCTGATCCTGAAACGCCGCCAGGGCGGGTTTGGCCCGAAGGCGATATCGTCTATTTGCACGCGCCCGTGCGCACGCCAATGTCGCGGCGGGGGCGAGTCATTCGCCTGGGGGAGGAGAGCGTCGAGGTCTATCGTTTCCCCAACGATCGACGGCTTCGAGGCCTACGCAGGTTCGCATCCGCCAGCCTGGCGCCGCTCCTCTGGCAGCGCTGGATCGACCAGAGCGGGTCGCCGGATCGGCTCGATGCGACCACACTCCAACGACGGTTCATTCGCTACGTTCCTGAGCTACGGTGGATCATCCGCCTTCGAGCGGAAGTCTCGCGTCGCGGCAAGAGCGAATTTGTTAAGCGTCGGATCGCTGTGCGCTGTGCCCCATCGGAGTCTTGCGTGCAACTGGCCGAGCGTCACAGCACCCTGGGACGAGCGTTTGCTGATCGAGCGAACGTCCTTCGAGTTCCTGCCGTCG
>JBKJYI010000131.1:0-5360 GCA_046715855.1 Phycisphaerae bacterium | reverse complement strand
CATGCCCAAGCCCAGCCTTATCGGGCGCCGGCATGAATCGCAAGAGCATGGCGGCGCTTCGCTTGGCCATGGCACCCTTGCATTCAAACCATACCAGTACTGACGGGTCCGAATCGGCTTAAACGGCTGGGAAACCAGAACAACTCGGGGTAAACCACGAGCCCATGGGCGACGAGTTTTCTACGAACGGCCCCCCCGAAATTGCGACCATCACGACCATCCCTACAATCCCGTGGCGGAGCAAAAACAACCATGTACAAATTACCATCGCCCTTCATCCATACCGCGGCGCTGCTAGTCATATTGCAAACTGGGTTTTCTCGCGGTCAGGAAACCGGCCTACAAAACTCTCCCCCAGTGACTGCTATCCAGCTCCCGGCGTGGACGGCCGATGCACGCTGGTACTACGTCAAGATTCCGCGATTTCGAAATGGTGACCCGGCGAATGACCCTGATGGCGCGCTGCCCTGGACGACGGACTGGCCTCCGCTCGAAGCCGACGAGTCGGCGCCGCGCGAGAAAACCGGTGAGCCGTTATTGCCTCACGCCCGTCGCTATGGGGGCGATCTGCGCGGGGTGATCGAAAGGTTGCCGTATCTGAAAAAACTTGGCGTGAATGCGATTTGTCTCTCGCCGGTGTTTCACGGGGCCGGCGAACTCAAGCTGGCCCAGGTCGACTTGCGGCATGTTGACGATTTCCTGGGCGTCAAAGGCGGCTTTGGCCAGACCAATAAAGAAGGCGCCAAGCCGGAGTCCTGGGTTTGGACTCCGTCCGACATGCTCCTGCGGGAACTGATTCACAATGCTCACGAACTGGGCATGCGGGTGGTAATCAGCGGGATTTTTTACGCGGTGATGACCGCCAACTCGCCGCCGTCGGAATTGGAAGCATACTACCTCGCGGCGACGCGGCGCTGGATGGACCCGGACGGAGACGGCAATCCGCTGGACGGTGTGGACGGCTGGCTCGCTTCAATCGAGGAAGGGCCGCTGCGTGCTTTCGATGAAAAGTTCAAGGCGTTTTGGGCTCGCTGGCGCGAAAGCGTTTGGAAGTTGAATCCGAACGCGGTGGTCATCAGCAGCGGTACATTGGCGCTTGGCCAGCTTAAGGACGGCCCGTTCGACATTGCATTGCACGCGTCGGCGGCCGGGCCGCTTAATGAGTTTTTTGGAGTGCAAAAAACGAGCAAGTCGCAGGCCAAGGCACTGTTCGATTCGCTGGAATCGTCGGCTGCTGTTGCACCGAAAGCGACGGCCTTGAACAACATCGTCCTCGTTAGCGGCGGGACTCTCCACGCAAGACTCCTTACGGCTTTGGCTGCAAGCGAGCCGCTGCGCAAAGGTCGGCACACGTCCCCCGGCCCCATGCCCGATGAAGCGGCAAGAGCACGATGGAAGCTGGCGACGATCACGCAGCACTTTCTTCCAGGTGCGCCGATCACCTGGTACGGCGACGAAGTCGGCATGTTCGGCGGGCCGGGCGACCTGGCTGACGCACCGATGTGGTGGAACGACTCTCTTTCCGGGACGGTCAAATCGGAACACTTTCAGCCGGATTTTTTCGCGCTGATTCAGTGGTTGCATCAGATGCGCGATGAGTATCCGGTGTTGCGAAAAGGCGGGTTGCGGCGCGTTCTCATGGACGATGAGAATAAAGTGCTCGCGTTTGCCCGATACATGCCCGAACAGGAAGTCATTGTGGTTATCAACCACGGTGACACGAAACAACTGGTCATGCTGCCCGCCGGAAAACCGGGCCAGATGGTCGGCGTTCGCAGTCCCCACCTCAAACCGCCGCGTGGCGCGAAGAAAGTGATGGACGGTGCAGCTTCGGACGAGATCGCTCCGCTCTCGGTCGCGGGAGCCCGGCAGTTCGTCGGCCCGGAGGGCAAAATCCGCATGTGGCTTGATCCTATGTCGGTGCGCCTCGTGTTCCTGGGGTCGGAAACAAGTCGATGATCGCGGCCTTATGGTGTGCTTGCGGGTTGTATTGATCCCAACCTGATTAAATCGGTTTCGGCGGCAATGAAACCGAAGGCGGGCCAGTAGGGGCCGGCAACGACGCGCTCGAAAAATTCCCTGGCGCGCCTGGCATCGCCGTTCATCAGATACCAATTGCCCAAACCATAGCCGGAAGTAGCGATGTCGAGGTCGCTGGCATTCGTGTCCAAAACCTCATCGGGTCCGATCGCGCCCTTGTATAGTAAGCAGCGGCGGTGATACGACTCGTTCTCGATCATTTCCATATCGGGCCGGATGGGTTCGAGCACTTTTTTTGCTTCGTCGTCACGCTTCAATCGACGCAGGGACATATACATCCAGTCGGTGACCGCGACCAGGTTGTCATCGAAGCCGCGAGTGAATTTGAGGCATTCGCGGAACGCGGCGAGCGCTCCGTCGTAATCGGCCTTGAGGTATCGGGCGACGCCGAGATGATACCAGACGTTGAAGCCGGTGGAAGTGAGCGGAATGTTGCGGCTATTCGGGGCGCCGTCTTGTTCGATTTCGTTGGGGCGGTTTTCGATGAGTTTCGCGGCCGTTTCGAGATCACGGATGGCGTCGTCAAACCGGCGCACGCTGATATAGCGATGACCCCGATGGCGGTAGAGTGGGGCGAAGTCGGGGTGTTTGCTTATGCCGGATGAAAAAACCTCGATGGCTTCGTTGACCCGCCACAGGTAGCCAAGCCTTCGTCCCACCCAGACGATCCGATCGGGATCGTTGGGCTTCTCGACCAGGCGTGTGCGGGCGTCGGCCAGGTCCTTTTCGAGTTTTTCGCGATCCGCGGTCGGCGGAGCGTCGAAAAGAGGCCGGCCTAACGGAGAGATCAACTGGGGCGATGAGGATGAAAACCTGTATGGGGCTGCGGGTGCGGCCAAGCAAACCACGGTGGCCATAAAAATAGGCATCGACATCGACATCATGGTAAGGCAGCGCGGGGGAGCGCGGAATAGGACGGATTGGCCTGAATAGGCCACATATAGCTTCGATACTTCGAAACAATGCCGACCCCTTGTCACTTGAAAGTAACCATATTTCATCATCACATTGACCCGCCCGGGCGTAAAATGCAATATCGAGTAGTGTACGCCGCCGCCGCCCAGCCGAGCGTGCACGTGGAGGAACACTTATGACCATCGTCAAACAAGCTGTCATCGAACTCATCCTGCTCACCGTGGCGAGTGTTGGAGTGGCGCTGGCCGCCAACCAGATTCGGGAGCGCAAATCGATCGACATCACGAAGAATTATTTCGATCGAGGCACCTCCCCCACTGGCGCCGGAAATACGGAGAAAGTCAATCCACGCGCGCCGAAACCCATTCGCCCTCAAGGTCCTCAGGAACAGCTTCAGCCTCCATCGAGACGAACGAGACCTCCGGATGATCGAATTGCCAGCGCGGAACATCCTCACGCGGGTTCGGGCTCCAAGGTCGTGGAAAAGAAGCCTCTCGAACATGACTATCAAACCATCACCGTGGACGAGGCGCATGAGGTGCTGGATGATCCAAAGACCGGCCAGGGGCTGAACATCTTCGTGGACGCGCGGGACGATGAGCATTTCGCGGAGGGGCATATTCCGGGCGCGATCCAGTGTTTCCCGTATGAGAGCCGGCGATGCCTCGACCAGGTCAAGGCGGCTGCGGACGGGGCCGAAAAGGTGATCGTGTACTGCGAGGGCGGCGATTGCGAGGACAGCATTTTCATGTCCCGCGAGCTGCAGGAGGCCGGCGTGCCTTACGAAGCGATCTACCTGTTCGAGGGCGGATGGAAAGAGTGGTCGGCCAAGGGGCTGCACACCGAGACGGGGAAGTAGGGATCTTGCATTGGAAACGAGTCGTCCAACCGGTGGTCCTACCCTCACCCCTGCCCCTCTCCCTGAGAGGGAGAGGGGTTTGCGCCCCGCTCTTACGATCATCGCTCCCGGTAGGAGCCCGGCCCTTGCCCGCGGATCAGAACAACTTGGAGCTCTGCGTTGCGCGGATCGCACGGGGTTGCCGCTGCTGGCGATACGGATCATTCTGGGTTTGATGTTCGTGTACATGGGGGCCAACAAGCTGGCCGACCCCATTTTGTTTCTTAAGGCAATCCGGCAGTACCAGATGCTACCTGAAACTCCGGGCGTGTACTTGAACGTCACGGCCGTGGTCTTGCCGTGGATGGAGATTTTTGCGGGGACGGCGCTGCTGCTGGGCTTGCACATTCGCGGAGCGGCGCTGGCGATCATCATCATGCTGGGGGTGTTTACGCCGGCCGTGTACTTACGGGCTTTGGAAATCCAGCGGGAGACGCCGCAATCTTTTTTTGATATCCAGTTCGATTGCGGTTGTGGGACGGGCGTGGAGGTCATCTGGTCAAAGCTCCTGGTGAACATTGGACTTTTTCTGCTGGCGCTGGGTGCCCTGCTCTCGAAATCGCGTCGATTCTGCATGTCGATGTTGTTTGAACGCCGGGGCATACCCACGCGGTTTTGCCATTTCTGCAGGTATGCGGTGAAGTATTCGCAGGCCGGCCTGTGTCCCACCTGTGCGACGCCGCCGGTGATTGAATAAACGCGGAAACGCGGAGACCGGGTTAACCGCAGAGGCGCAGAGGGCGCAGAGAGCAAAAGCCAATTTGCGATTCTCGTTCTTCTACTCACTTTCGATATCCCAAATCCAAGACCGCCCCCTTTCCGGTCGCGGTAGTGACTGACAGTTGCGCACTATCAGGCGTTGGGTTTGTTGTGCACTTTTTCTTGTTTGCGCGAGGCAAAATCCCGTGTGGCGGGCTGGGAACGGGGATGTGGTGGGTTCGCCTTGCGAGGCGACTTTTGAGCGCTTTTTTGACGTAAGTCTTCTTCGAATTCTCGATTTGCGATTTTCGATTGGGGATTGGGGGCGCGCGGATGTCTCTCGACTCCTTTTCATCACCCTTCATAACATTCCAGGCGCGCGCAGATTGGGTGCGAAGATCGAATACTGGGGCGCGAATTGAAGGTAAAGGCGAAAATAATTTCAGATTTGAGAATTGAAATTCCAGAAGGGAGAAATAGGTGGGGTTTGAAATTGCAGAAGAGAGGGGTAGACGGGGCCACGGACCATCTGCAAGGAGGCCCATGAAGGTGCATCAACGAGGCGATTCACGCTATAGGACTTACCGGTTCAGTCCGGGGCTAACGCAGTCCTCGTAGGAAGCACGACGTACCTTCATGGTGTATTTGAGCCCAGTTTCTATGAACTCGGCGGGCAACGTGTCCTTTTGCCATCCATCTCCGCGAACGATCACGCAGGCGGAGTGCAGTTGACCTTCGGCACTAGCCAGCACTGGCTCGGAGCGGTAGTGTTGCGCGTAGCCATCCTTGTCCTCGGTGCCTTCCACAT
>JBKJYI010000130.1:0-5798 GCA_046715855.1 Phycisphaerae bacterium | reverse complement strand
AGGGCGCTGATGACGCCGACGGTGACGGTGTTGTGCAGGCCGACGGGGTTGCCCACGGCGATGGCCTGCTCGCCGATCATGATGTCCTCGCTGTGGCCCATGGTGATGGGCTTGAGCGGCGAAGGGGGATCGATCTTGATGACCGCCAGGTCGCGGGCGTTGTCGCGGCCGATCACGCGGGCTTCGTGCTCGCTGCCGTCGAGTAGCGTGGCGCCGAGTTGTGCTCCGCTGGCGACCACGTGAGCGTTGGTCACGATGTAGCCGTCCTCGTGGATGATGATGCCGCTCCCGATGCTGCGCTGGTTGCGCGTGGCGGGCACGGGGAAGACCTCGCCGAAGAGGTTGAGTCCCCAGCGCTGCACTTCGACGTTTCCGATGCCGGTAATGTTGACGACCGAGTCGCGGGAGCGCTCGTAGGCATCCACGACGGGCGTGCGGCGCTTCTGACGGTCGGCGGCCTCATCCGCAAGAACGGGTACGGCGCCCAGCACAAGAGCGAAACAAATCAGGATGATCTTTTGCATGGTTCTCCTCAGGAAAAGACTATGAAAACCTGCTAATTCTAGTGATGATGGAACTGATTTGAACGATTCAGCACCTGAGCCGGGAAGTACGTTACACAGCGGTGGCAGTATGCTCGCGCGGGGATTGCACAAGGGCGGGCATGAGCGAGGGCGCGGTGGTGGAGACAGATGGGTCGACGCGTCGAACGCGCGACGGGGTGACGCGCGCTGGCGCGTGTTCGGCAGAAACGTGCTGGTCGAGGAAATCGATGATGCGTCGAAAATAGTCGGCGGAGTCGATTTTGACGCACTGATTGTGGCGGGCCTCGGGCACAATCCAAATCGCCTTTGGGCCGTACGCCAGGTCGTAGAGCGCCTGGCAATGCGCGACAGGGATGTAGGAGTCCTTTTCGCCGTGAATAAAAAGGACCGGCATCCGGCCCATTCGAGCAATCGCTTTGCGGACCGAGGGGAAGTTGCAACCCGAGCGCCGGCGGTACTCACGGAAGACGAGCACTCTCATCAAGGTCCAGAAAACGGGCGGATGGCATTTTGCGATGAAACGCAGCCGGGCAAAGATGGGAGCGAAGCGGCGCATGAAGTATTCGGTAGCCATGTCACTGCTGTAAGCGCCGTCGGAGATGATGCCGCTAACTTCCTTGTGCTGGCGTGCTGCGACGATCGCGGTGCATGCGCCGCGCGAGAGCCCGAAAAGAGCGATGCGCTGCGGTCGATTCTGCTCAATCAAGGAATCGCGAACGTATTGGATCGCCGCGCTTAAGTCTGCGGTTTCACGGTCTGTCGGCCATTGCCGCGGGTGATAGCCGGGTTGCGCCGGCGACGCGCCGTGCCCGCGGAAATCGAAGGCGAACACGTCGTAGCCTTGATCGACCAGTGGGCCACAATATCGAGTGGCGATCGATCGGTCGCTGGCGAATTCATGGGCGAAGATGACGGCGCCGCGCTCGCGGCGGCGGGCTTGCTTGCCACAGGCGCCGCGCATGAATACGCCAGAGAGTTGCTGCCCGTCGGAAGCGCGAAAATGGATCTCTTCCCCGATCCAGGGGCCGAGTTCACCGTTTCCGTTTTCGGGCACCCAGGCCTGATTGTCCATTACGTCGATTACGAGGCGCACATATTTTCGAAGAATGACAGCGCAGTAGATGGCCGCGCCGAGTCCGGCGGCAAGCGCAATCAGCATGCGAAGGTCCGGCATCCAGGCGAAGTCAGAAATCTGCATTTATGTTTTCCGAGGCAAAACGACCCCGTGATACTGTCGTCCGCCAAAACCGCCAAGCCGAGCTGTTCTGCTCGAATTGGAATATTGTCCCCGCGCCGGGCGATGTTTAACCGATCGGACGCTGATCCCGCAAGCCTTTAGGCGGAAGACTGTCTTTTCGGCAGCCGTTTGCGGAAACCTGCAAGTTCCACAAAAAATCTCAAAAATGACCGGAGTGCAACGGCATTTCTCCGTTCAAAACGCGGATCACGTCGTCCACAACTGAATTCATCCCTTTTTGCGCCTTTTCGCTCCTGGAGCCAATATGTGGAGTGAACAGCATATTGGGGGCCGAGAGCAACGGGTGGTCTGCGGGCAAGGGTTCGGGCTCAAAAACGTCCAAGCCGGCCCCCCCAATTTGCCTGCTTCGCAATGCGATGGCCAGCGCTCCCCCATCCACAACCGGGCCACGTGAAGTGTTGATTAGCAAAGCTCCTTTACGAAAAGAATCCAAGGCCGAAACCCCGACCATGCCTCGCGTCCCAGCCGTTAATGGCACATGCAGGCTCACGATGTCAGAGTTTCTGTAAAGTTCGTCCTTCTCGACCCAAGTGGCCTGAAAAGCCAATTCGCCAACATTCTCAATATCATTATAAAGGACTTCCATGAGGAATCCGTTAATGGCGCGGCGAGCGACCGCCTGGCCAATACGGCCCATGCCCACGATTCCCAGAGTTAAGCCCGCCAACTCTCGCGGCGTCGCAGCATTTCGAGCTGCATAATATCCCCCAGTTCGGACGGCGTCGTCGTTTTGCTTAATGTTCCAGATGAGACCCAGGATGAGGGCGAAGGTTAGGTCGGCCACGGCCTCGGTGGCCGCGGTGGGCGTATAGACGACAGTCACCCCGCGCTCGCGTGCGGCTTCGAGGTCGATGTTATCGAGGCCCACGCCGCCCCGGCCAATGACGCGCAATTTGGGTGCGGACTCGATGACTCGGCGCGTCACTTGGGAAGCTGTGCGCACCAGCAGCGCGTCGCATTCGCCCACCGCTTCGATCAGCGCTTGCTCGTCGCAAGCGCGGAGTAGGTGAACCGTTCCCACGCCTTGCATCCGGGCCACGGCATCACTCGAAAAGGTTTCCGAGAACACGATCCGCCACGGTTTTTCAGCCATGACCGGGGATCATGCCTTTGCATGTGAGCGTGTCAATGCTAATGCGTCGGCTGAGCCCACAGGAGCGCGAGGAGAAACGCGGCCAACGCTGCCAGCCACAGCCACATGGGATGGTGTGCATCGAAATGAGGTTTTCGGATCGTGAGGGCCATGAACAGCGCTCCCTCGATGTTCATCCGCTTCGGGCCGAAGCACGATATGCGAATGAACCGTGATCTCTTCTTCAATGATACGAGTTATTTTCCTGGAAACCAAGACAAATTTCGGGACTGACGAATATCAATAAATGGATCGGAGCAAGACTTTCGCATGAGAATGCGTTCATTCGCGGAGAAAGACCAAATGGAAATCGCCATCGAAAGGCTCGCCGTTCTTTGTCTCATGATTATTGGGCTTTCGCACATCGCTCAGCCGCGGGCCTGGGCCGAGTTCTTCATCTATCTGCGCAGCAAGGGCGTCGTCGGTGTATTTACTACCGCCTTTATTCATTTGCCCTTGGGCGCTTTGGTGGTCTCCTTCCATAACACGTGGACAGGCATCCCTGCGGTGCTCACCGTCCTGGGGTGGTGCTGGGTGATCAAGAGCACTCTTTACTTTGTCGTACCCAGGGTGGGTTTGTGGAGCCTCTCGCGGGTCAGCGTGGAGAGGTCGCGAGATTTTGTCATCGCCGGCATGGCGCTCGTGGTGCTGGCCATGCTCATCGCGTTTCCGTTGTTCGCCTACAATTTCAGCAACTAGTGTAGTGTCTCGCAATTAGCCAACCATGCGACCTTTGTGTCCAACCAGCGTTTCCTGCGTCCCAGCGTCCGCGCGAACTGAAGTTCGCGGCTCGCAAATGATCAGAAATCAATGAGACACTACACTCGTACGTACAACTTCTGATACTTCCTTCGGCTCACGCTTCTTTCGTTCCCGAATCGAGGCCACTACGATGCAGTTCGACTTGGACTTGGAAACTGTCACAGAGGTGAACCAATGCTTCGACCCTTTCGTCGGCTTTTTTGCATTGTCTTGTTGGGACTTCTGCCCGGGACGATCATAAAAGCGGAGGAAAAATTCAGCGGGAACTGGCCTCAGTTTCGGGGCCCAAACGCGTCGGGCATCGCGGAGGGGCATCCGCTGCCCGCGAAGTGGGATGCAGCCAAGAATGAGAACATTGTCTGGAAATCGGCCATGCCGGGGCTGGGATTTTCCTCGCCGGTGATTTGGGGCGATCAAGTCTTCCTCACGACTTCCGTTTCGGAAGGGGACCAGCAGGCTTCGGTGAAGGTGGGGTTGTACGGCGATATCTCGCCGGTAACTGACGATACGCCGCAGAGCTTTCGCGTGCTATGCCTCGATAGGACCACCGGCAAAATCCTGTGGGACAAGGAGGCCTACAACGGCGTTCCCAAAATCAAACGGCACACCAAGGCGTCGCACGCGAATTGCTCTCCGGCGACCGATGGGAAGCACGTGGTCGCATTTTTCGGTTCGGAAGGCTTGTACTGCTATTCCACGTCGGGCGAATTGCTCTGGAAGAAGGATTTTGGGGTGCTCGATGCCGGGTACTACGTAGTGCCCGCCGCGCAGTGGGGATTCGCCAGCTCGCCGGTGATCCACGGCGACAAAGTGCTGCTGCAATGCGACGTGCAGAAGGATTCGTTTGTAGCCGCCCTGAATTTGAAGGACGGAAGCATCGCCTGGAAGACGCCGCGGGATGAAGTGCCGACTTGGAGCACGCCGACGATACATGTAGCGCCGAGTCGTGCGCAGATGATCGTCAACGGCTACAAGCGAATTGCGGGATACGACCTGACCAACGGCAAAGAGCTATGGTGGATGAAGGGCGGGGGTGACATTCCGGTTCCGACGCCGATCGTGGCGCACAATCTCATCTACATTACCAACGCTCATGGAGCGCTCTCTCCGATCTACGCGATTCGCCCAACTGCGGAAGGCGATATTTCTCTAAACGCTGACGAGACCAGCAATTCGTACATCGCCTGGGCCCACCTGCGAACCGGAAATTACATGCAAACTCCGTTGATTTACGGGGATTTGCTTTATACCTGCCGCGACTCGGGAATTATGGCTTGTTATGACGCCAGGACGGGGGCGAAGAAGTACCGTGAGCGGCTCGCGGACGGAGTCGGATTTACCGCTTCACCGGTCGCTGGGGACGGCAAGATCTACTTTACCAGCGAGGAGGGAGACGTATACGTGGTGAAGACGGGTGAAAAATTCGAACTTTTGGGCAAAAATTCGCTGGGCGATATCAGCATGGCGACGCCGGCTATTTCCAATGGATCCATCTTTTTTCGGACGCGAGGACACCTGATCGCGGTTAGGGTGATAAAATAGGCTGGCACTAGTCCAGCTCCGGCTGTTTCCCCATTTTACATTCCCATATTCCCTCCCGCTTCCACTGAAATCACATCTTCATTTTTTTTGTTGCCTTCACATTAAATTTTCGGTAGGCTGGTCGGTTATCGGATTTTGCGCAAGGCTTTTTGCGCGATTGCCCAGGTCAATGGATCGGCGGCTACACCTAAGCGTCCGTAGTCTTTCCGTAAGGCAGCGTCAGAAGTACACAAGAGTTTCGTTGCGTGCGCCAGTTTGTGTGACAAGGCAGTGGCACTGCGTCGGGTTGCCTGACGCGGGCCCAGAAGGCAATAGTCAACCAAAAACAACGGGGTAATTCTGGGGAGGGTCAGTTTATGTTGGCCGGAATCAACCAATTGGAAAAACTTTCGGGGAGCAAGCACATGGGTACCAACCGAATTCATCGAGCCGGTTCAGGACTGTTTGTCGGTTTGGTCGCGCTTCTCTCGACGGGCGTGTCGTACGCGCAACAGTGCGTGGTTCCCGACAATGGCGGAGGTACCGTCACCTTGCCACCTGCAAACTGTCCATATTTGAG
>JBKJYI010000129.1:0-3469 GCA_046715855.1 Phycisphaerae bacterium | reverse complement strand
GACCTACAGTAGCCGTGGGCAAGTCGGAGACCCGCCGTGCGGGCCGCAGCGCCGCCCACGGAACGAGATCCCCAATAGCCCCCGACCTTGAATGGGTCGCATCCCCCGTGATGACGCCTATTGCCCTGCCCCAATGCGCGCCATGATAGCAGGGTACCATCCCTTAACCGCGGCGAACGCGGACCACACTTTGCGAACCAACTGCCAAACCAGAGTCAACCGATTCGGCTTGGCGACTCCTGCGGTCGATTGGGTCAACTGCCCAGAACTCGGCGAACGGGCTGCGATGTTTGATCCTTGAGAGGCGTAGTTCACGTCGCCAGCAACATAGGTCCCAATACTCATTGGCATAGCTCTCTCCGGAATTCTGTCTGCGCCGTGTCGCCTGCCCTTCGTCTTGCGCGCGGACGGCAAACGCGCCTGAGTCCGATTAAGCACCTCTACTACGGAAGCACGAACTGATTCGACAAATGGTGCCGATTGTTCATCTTCATGGGCTTTGAAATGAATCACATTTCCGTTGACTGTAGGATCAATTTTTAGCACCGAGACGGTGGACGTTGCGAGTACATCGACCGCGGGTTCCAAGCGGGCGTCATTGCTTGCACGCTCGCATGCATCATGAAGTGTTTTGCGAAGCCCCTGCAGTCGTTTCACAGACTCCACACCATAGAACCGGACGCAGTCGGTGCCATCGAGGTAACACGGCTCACCTGTATTCAGGTATCCTTTGTAGTCAGCAATTGCTTGACTCAAATTCACTTTGGGCATGTACACTTCCTCCTTATCGCGTTGGTCTACCATTCCTTGTATTTTGGTTCGCGATTCGTCACAATAATACACTTAAATTTGCCTTGGTTCTACCGCGTGCCATTTCAATGCGTTACACCAGACGCAACGGAGGTCGGCGAGCGGCATAAGGAATTGGAAATAATGACACCTGCACAAATCCAAAAAGTCGGTCTGTCGGCACTACTCGTCTTGATGACATGCTCTGTCGTAAACGCTCAAACTTACGGTCTCGACAAGGACTGCAAAGGCGTCCCAATGGAAGTGCGTGAGCAGATACGGACGAAGGCGGAAGAGTACGCGGGATGCGATGAACAGTCGCGAGATGAATACGCAGCCAACGACATCGGAACTCCCGGTGCCGTTCGCAAGAGCATGAAGGCGTGGGCAAAGGGTCGTTTCGCGGACGTACCTGATGAATGCACAGCGAGAATCACGGGTGAAGTCATCAAGAAGGCCGAATCAGCCACCAAAACTAAGATCGCTGAGGCAAAGGCTGCTGACAACGAAAAGGCATGGAACGAACTCACAGACGTTCAAAAGCTATGGTTAATTTACTCAAACTGACCGGTTTTGCGTCGCTCCCGATTCACGGAATGCGAGAATGCCTTGTTTTTCAATGATTTCGAGGATTACGCCCCACTATGATGCCACGCCCGGAGCCGTTTTTTAAACATGGGCGAAGCGACGTAACTCATTGTGGGCAGAGTATTTACAAAATTCTGCTCGGAAAAAGCGGTCAGTTTGAGCATATTACCACGTTGCCACATTGCCACGTTGCCAACTCGTGCCTCACGGAGCAGGCAGCCGATTAAATGTCCGTTGCACTTTCACCATCAGTGTCTGCTGTGTGGTGGCCGTCGAAACACGTGAGCCGCCGGCGCTCTTGGACGATTCGAGCGCCCACGTGCGCTCATCAAACCCCGCCGATCCATCGATGATTCCGGCATCCCTGATCGAGTCGAGGTAATCTTCCACCGCACCCATCTGGTCATAGACGGCCGTGTAAGGGTCGACGCCGGCGATGTCGGCCACGATGCGCAGTTCGATGGTCACCTCGACAATCTTGTCGTCGTCCACCACCCAAGCCGCCCGAGCCCGCACCGCCCGCACCGTCAAAAACGGCCGTGGATAATGCTCAACTTCTCCGATTCCGGCTTCGACCTTGCGGAATGGCCTGGCCGCCGTCGGCGGGTCGGCCACCAGGTTGCTGCGCAGCTTGTTCACCAGCTCATCAACAGCCGCCCTGATTGTCGTCCTACCCAAAGTTGGCATGATGTGTTCATCCTCTCGCGATTCGATTGCTTGAATTAGCGGGTGCCATGGCCAAACCGAAGCGCCCGCCATGCGCTCGGGGTGCCATGGCCAAGCGAAGCGCCGCCATGCCTTCCCTGCATGCCGGCGCCCGGTGAAGCTGGGCTTGGGCATGCCACCCGTAAGCGGATCAGTACGTTTCCAATTCCGTGCGACTCAGCAATCTCTCCGCGCCGCCGGACATCGCCACTGCGCCCCTACCTGCCGGCGCGGTCAGCGCAGGAAGAGTCACCATTCCGGTCGCAATCAGACGCAGCCAGTCAACCGTCTGATCGCGCCGGCGCCGCGCATCGTCCGAAAGCGGCGGACGCCGCAGTCGGAGTCGATATTCCGCCAGATCCAGCGCCGCGCTCTTCAGCACTCCAGCGAGGTCCGGATGTGCGGTGACATCGACTGGCACTGCATGCCGCACGGCCAGGTAGCTGTCCAACTCACCTTCCGCCGCCACGCGGGCCTCGTCCACCACCGCCGTATCCGCCACCCCGTCCCCGTTGTCGTCGGCAAGCTGCACATAGGTGGTGTTCCCCAGTCGTGTCTGAATGTCTGCGTTTGAGATGTAAGTCATAAGTCACCCTCTGAATGAAGCGTGTTGAGGCGGATTCCGGATGTCATGCCAGCCCGAAGGGGGTGCCATGCCCCAGCCCGAAGGGGAGTGCCATGCCCAAGCGAAGGGGGTGCCATGCCCAAGCCCAGCTTCACCGGGCGCCGGCATGGATTTGCAAAAGCATGGCGGCGCTTCGCTTGGCCATGCCACCCCAAACCTTGCGGTTCTCCGCTTTAAATCGGCGACGTGAAGTCCATCCGCACCGCGTACTGCCAGTACCCGTAAGCCAGGCGATAGCGCGCCCGAACGCCATAAAGGAACTTCTCGCGGCGGAATCCTTCGTCGCTGTCTTCGGTCAGCGCGGTGAACTCCACCGGCTCGCGGTCCTGGAAGATGAATGGACGCACCACGCCGTCGGTTTTGAGCAGATACCACTTGCTCGCGTCCGTCAGCCACGGGAACGCCACCACCCGCGCCGCGCCCTGCACGACATTCGACGTGCTCGCCAGCAGTGCCGCGCTGACCGCTTCCAACGCTGTGAGGTACATGGTCGTAGGCACCACACACACCAGCCCGGTCGCGGTGATGGCCATCGGCTCCGCCTGGTCGTCTTTGTAGCCCAGCAGCGCAGCGATCGCCGTCTTCAAGCCGGTTTTGAATTCCGCGACAGTGGGATCGTCCGGGGTGGTCGCAACGCTGGTAAGCTTGTTGTCCTGTGACCCGGACGCGCCCGAAATGTGCGCGTCGTTGAAAAACGAAACTCCGTCGTAGCTGTTGAATCCCGACGTTTCGCCGTTAAGCAGCAGCTGCGCGATCAGATAG
>JBKJYI010000128.1:0-3322 GCA_046715855.1 Phycisphaerae bacterium | reverse complement strand
GCGCAAAGCACGCATGGTGCAAAATGCCGCATACAGCGGCAGAAAGGGGTAAATGGTCATCATGCCCCATCAGTTGCGCGCGCAGAAATTCGGCGCGTGCGTGTCAGCGGGCGGCGGAAGCTATCTTTTCACGACCACGGCTTATGGCGTAACGAGGATCGGAAACTGATCCCCACCGGATGGGAAAAATAAATCTGGCAACGGCTTCAAGTTGAGGAGTCGGCCGAGAACCCCCTCGATGCGGGTCTCGGTTTTGGTGCCCCAGGCGTAGATAACGCCGCTACCAACCGGGACGCCCAAAAAGCGGATATCCAAGGTGAATGCGGCTCCGATCTGATCCCCTTCGGAAACACCAAACGATACTGCGGCAGTACTTAAACCCGGAAAGCGCTGAGCATGGAAAGCGCCGTCAATGATGATCTCGTCGCCGAGGATCTCGGGGCTAATGATGTTTTCTGAAACGCGAAGAATGCGACCGCCCACCCCGAAATGGATGCGATACAAAGGAGAATCGGTTGAAGGAAGCTCACCGAGGCCACCGTCCAGAAATCCGCCATAGGGTCCAGGCAGCGGCGCAGCGTCAGAATCATCCGTAGCCCCGTCGGCGTCCGGATTGGCGAAAACAGACCAAGTCGAGTTTTCAAGAATTGTGGGTCCGGTGTCAGCTGGCACAGTCCGCCGAACGTCGTTGGGCAAAACGACTTCTAATTCTTCGGGTAGATTGGGCGGCCCGAAACAACCGGAAAATTCCAGAGCCAAGCCACAGACGATCCATGTTGCGCAGCGTGTTTGCTTCATTTTAGCCAAAGGCGTCTTTCGGGAAGAATTGTTAGTCGTATCGACCGCGAGAATGCCGCGGAAGAGCGTGCGGCGAGGCCTTCCAAACCACGTTGCACAGGTGTCACGGTATTGCGTGATGCTCGGTCCGTCAAAACGGTACAATTTCGGCAGCGCAGCATCACGAGGCTTGTAACAGCAGGCGGCGAATCTTCCATGATACTTACGCGCACGCGAGCGAAGCGAAGGGGGCTTAGAGATGCTAAGTAGTGTGCCCATTAGAAGTTAAACTCGAAGATGGGTGAGAACGATGCAAGAATGTCCAATTCAATTGAAAAACAAATCATCCGCCAGCCGGGTTATGCTAGCTTCCGGTTGCGAAGGCGTACTCCATCGGGACATTGAAATAACCCTTCGCACGCCCGCGATTGAAGGAAAGGTGACGGCGTCTGCGGGGCAGGGCAGCTATCCCGGAACCTCGCCCAGCCTGATTTGCATTTACCTGTGAAACCCCCTCTTGCAATGCTCAGGGGGCGATTTGGGCGGGTCGAGGTCGCCGAATAGGCCATCGCTTCCTGATCGAGGCACGGCGGACTACCATTGCCAAGCATATGAGCCTCGCAAAGACGACGCCGGGCACTCTCGGCGCGTGTCGAGGTGGATCATGTCGGACCGTCCCGCAGCGGGGCGACAAACACTGGAGAAACCAGGTCATGGCTAACAAAGTTTATCGTCAATTGATTGCAATGCCGCTCCTCGCGCTTTGCGTGCTGCTTATTTCGGGTGGGTGCGGACCCGCGACGGGTGAGGTCGCTCTCCAGCAGTTTGTCGGTCGAACTGAAGATGGAACCGCGTCCGTGGCCGTCGCCAAGGTGGGCGACAAACTCCTCGCCTACGTGTGCGACAGCGACCAGGTGGGCGATTGGTTCGAAGGCAGCATTCACGTTGGCCTCGTCCAATTAACTTCCCGTTCAGGGACCCAGCTGACCCTGGACGCCGCCACGGAGTTTAGCAGCGGGACATTTACCGATACCGACGGCGTCCAGCATTCCTTCGAGGCCTCCCTCGCCGAAGGCGACGAAGGGCTATACCTGCTGTTTGGCAAGGAACCGGTGGACATTTTAGCGCAGGTGCCGAGCGACGTGTCGGCCGAGGCGCTCCTTTACGCGGCACTCGTCGAAATCGCGGCGACTCGGGGCGACGGCGTCGGAGAAGCGTCCTTCAGGGCGGGCTGGATCGTCGGCAAGGATGGACAAGTGGACGGGAACATCACCATATGCACCCGGTGCACCACCAGCCTTCAGGCGATCTCGACTACGAGCAACATTCTTGATCTGGGAAAGTTCGTCCTGGCATCGACCGGGCTTTCCGTCACAGAGGCGAGGCAGAAGATCCTCCTTGGCAGGCCGATTCAATTGATCATCGATGAGCCGGGCACAGTGCGTCTGTTTAATCCCTGCGGGAGCAGCTTCGAATTGTCCAGAAGCGGCTGTTGCAGCTGCGCTGGATTCAGTAATTTGGTCAACAAGATCAGCAGTGTCATGGTAGAGGCCGGGATCAGCGGCACCGGCCTCAACGACTATATGGACGGCCTCAGCAATAGTGCAGCGGAAACCCTCACGGACCTGTGCTCAAACGTCAACTTCAGCCAATGCGGCAGCTAGCCCTTCGATTCTCGTCCCATGCATAGACCCCCCTAAGCGTTCGTACGCTCGCACGCGCGTAGGGGCGTCGCTTCGAAAGCAGCCTCGCCAAAGCGAATAGCCCGCTTCAGCCGCACGTAGCGATCAACTGGCTACGGATGCACCACCCCCGTCGATTGCGTTGGTGTTTGGGCCTCCAGCCCGGTCACCATGACCGTCTGCATGCTCAAGTTGGGGCGGTCTTAGACCAGCAGCAAGGGCCCGCGCTCTTCTCTTCACCCGATGAGCCGATTCCGTCTCAGCCTGCGCTTTCAAATTCCTCATGTTGTACTAAGGGCATTTAGTTGCCGTGCAGCGCTCGACTTCATTTGCGTCCCACTGCATGCACATCAAGCATGAGCATCGAATAACTGCCTTCGGCCTGCCGGCGACGGCTTGCTGATAAGGGGGCAGCTGCCGATCTTGGATCTTCAGGTCGCGCCAGTTCATGACTTGGCACTCCTGTTTCCTAGTGTCAATGCCTCGACCATTGCGAGGATGCCGACGCGGGTTGGCTTAGGAAGAAATTCCCAACTTCGCATCATGTACGCCACCTCGGGGCATTCGCGATCCAAAAGCGCCAAGCAAACCGCCAAGACGTTTTCTTCGTTTATCGTAACCGACGTTGAATCCACTACTTGCGAATTTTCAGACAGGGGTTCGACTCCCCTTGGGGGTATGTTTTGCTTGTGTGCGGCCGGTCAGCCGAGCCGGTAATTGCTGCAACGTTATTAGACTTCCTGATTCTCTACGTCGCTCCGGTGGCTAACTTCTTGTGGGCAAAGACCCTTACAGACGCGACCTCCTATGTAGTCAACCGGCATCGAACTGCGGTTCGCCCGTCGGGCACCTAGCGAAATCCG
>JBKJYI010000127.1:0-11220 GCA_046715855.1 Phycisphaerae bacterium | reverse complement strand
GCGTGATGACTCCACTCATCGAAGCCAACACCACGATCCCAACTTCGAAGGCCGAAACGTTTTCGACCGCTGCGGACAACCAGACTGAGGTCACGATCCACGTGCTCCAGGGCAACCGCCCGATGGCCGTGGACAACCGAACGCTGGGCCGCTTCAACCTTACCGGCATCGCTCCCGCCCCGCGCGGCATGCCCCAGGTCGAGGTCAATTTCGACATCGACCGCAACGGCATCTTGAGCGTGCAGGCCAAGGACAAGGCCACTGGCCGCGAGCAGTCCATCCGCATCGAAGGCGCCAGCGGTCTGTCGAAGGAAGAAATCGAGAAGATGAAGCGCGACGCCGAAGCGCACGCGGCCGAGGACTTGAAGAAGGCCGAACGCGTCAAGCTTCGCAACACCGCCGAGACCACCGCGTGGCAGATCGAGCAGCAGCTTTCCGAGCACGGCGAGAAGATCCCGGCCGGCGACCGCGCCACCGTCGAGGCCTCGCTGAATAACTTGAAGAGCGTGCTCAAGGGCGATGACACCGACGCGATCCAGAAGGCCCACGAGAAGCTGATGAAAGACGCGCAGGTGATCGGCAAGATCATCTATGAGCAGACGGCAAAGGCCCAGGGCGGCGCCGCAGGCGGCCCCGGTGGTGATGCGGGCCCAGGCGGCGCAGGTGGCGCACCCGGCGGCGACGGCTTCGGCGGCCAAACACCCGGCGGCCAACCCGCCCGACAAGACGACGTCATCGACGCCGAATACGAAGTGAAGAAGTAGGGTGGGCTATGCCCAACATCAGCGTGAAGGGCGGTCTAGGGGCCGCCCTCACTTTTTGCTATTAGGAAATTGAGAACCTCATGCCAGTAATATCGATGTTTTATGGAGTGATTGTCTCGCTCTATTTCGTAGACAATCGCCGGCATCATCGTCCACACATCCACGCCAAATACCAAGGCGATGAAGCCGTAATAGCGATTCCTGAAGGCGAAGTGTTGGAGGGTACCCTGCCTCCAGGTAAAATGCGGTTAGTTCTCGCATGGGTGGAGATCCATAAGGATGAGTTGATGGCCGATTGGCAACTCGCTGTCTCCGGCCAGCAGCCATTCAAGATCGAACCGCTGAAATGATGGTCGCATGATGAATCCGAGGGTAAAAAAAGTAGAGCCGCTCGCCGATTACAAACTCCGCATTGGCTTCACAAACGACGAAGTGGGCGTCTACGATTGCTCTGACTTGCTGGATTTCGGCGTATTTCAGCAACTCCGCGAGGTTGGGTATTTTCAACGAGCCCGGGCGGAACACGGAACCGTCGTCTGGCCCAACGGTCAGGACATCTGCCCGGATACCTTGTACGAGGAATCGGAGAAGCTTGTTGCGATGCCAAAGCAGAAGCCTTGACGCGTGCCTGAATGGCGACGGCTTCGGCGGCCAGACCGCCGGCGGCCAATCCGCCCCGCAAGACGACGTCATCGACGCCGAATACGAAGTAAAGAAGTAGGGCGGGCTCTGCCCGCCGCCGTTGTGCACGACAATCAATATGAACGACACGAACTGCGAATCAACATGATGACGGGTTGCGGCGTGCATAGCCCGCCCTACCCGGCTGCAATCAAGTCCGCGACTGCTAAGGAGCGGTGTTGAATACCCGTCGGTTTGTAATTTGGCTACCGGTTATTCGATGCGTTTCCATCTATTCGACAGCGGTAGCTTTTGCAGAGCCTCGTGGCTCGCAAAAAGCCTGGTCAGCCCGCAGTCCCCGCACACCACCACGTCGAACTTCGCCGCGACCCAGAATCCCCCGAGGTCCGGGAGGTAGTTCGGCGCATACCCACCACCCGCACTAACGGGTTTACTCCGGTACAGGTTATCGCCGCTGCAGTTCGGACACGGTGAGACTATCATGGTTTATTCATCAAGATGATCAAATGAACGACCCGCAATCGCTCGACTTTTGTGCAAAAGTAGCGAGAGTGTATCACGCATGAATCTTTCAGGCGAACCGATCACCAAGTGCCCTGTCTGCCGCTACGACCTCACCGGCCTGCCGAATAACCACGCCTGCCCGGAGTGCGGTTTCGAATACGACGAATCAATGCGAATTTGGTACATCCGCGGACCCTCCAGAGGATTCTGGATCATTATTACGATACTCTTGCCCCTTGGTTTCTTCTTGGTTTGCTTGATTCTTTTTGGAACGATTTCACTTGCAAAGAAAGGAACTTTTTGGATTTCGGCAAACGCACTCGGTGCCGCAATCTCGCGGACGTTGCTTGTAGCCCTAGCTGGAATCGGAGGCACATTAGGAACTCAATTTTTCTTCCGGCGCAGGCGTCCGTTTCTCGTCGTTGGGAAAAACACCTTGCATATCCAATATTTCTTTTGGAACAAGAAGCTCGATTGGGATGATATTGTCCTGGCAGGGCGCGAGTTAACCAAGCTGGCGAGCGCCCAGTCTACGTTAAAAATAGCGCCTCCCATTCCGAAATGGAAGCGGCTGTACATTCCAGAATGTGTCATCGATTGGATGGCTCCGTTTCGAATCGTGGTGAAGCAGAGGAATGGTTCAATTTCGGAATTTGCACTCCCCCCGTTCACCTTAAACGCTCCCGCGCGCAAAGAACTCCATCGTGCGATTTACGCTGCTTGGTCAAAGTCGCGTACTGCGTTCACGAAACCTGAAGTCCTAATGCCGTAGCCGTTGCCCTTGGCTTGACACGAAATGGCCCTTCCCCGACAAACAAATCATGCTCGATATCAAGTTCATCCGTGAAAATGCGGAGTTGGTGAAGCGCTCGGCGGCGGCCAAGCGGATCGCCTGCGACGTGGACCGGCTGCTCGACGTGGACCGCAAGCGACGCGAGCTGCAGCTTGAGCTCGACGGCCTCCGCGAACGCGTCAAGGAAGAGGGCCAACTCGTCGGTCTGCTGCGCAATCCGAAGTCGCCCGGCTATCAGCAGGCCATTGCGGGCGGCAAAACACCCGATCAAATCAAGGCCGAGGCCGAACGTATCCAGGCGGGATTGACCGCCATAAAGCCGCGGGTGAAGGAGCTGGAAGACGCGGAAGGGCCGATCATCGAAGAGTTCGAGCAACTCATGCTTACCATTCCCCAGCCGGCCGACCCCGAAGCCCCCGACGGCAAAGATGACACCGAAAACGTCGAGATCAAACGGGTCGGAGAAATCCGCAAGTTCGAGTTCGAGCCGAAGGACCACGTCACGCTCGGCACGGAACTCGGCATCATCGACATCGAGCGCGGCGTGAAACTGGCCGGCAGCCGCAACTACGTGCTGCGCGGCGATGGGGCGCTCCTGCACCAAGCGGTGCTGCGACTGGCCCAAGACATGATGGTGGCGCGCGGTTTTGTGCCCATGACCGTGCCGGTGCTGGTTAAGGAAGAAGTGATGTACGGCACCGGCTACTTCCCCGGCGGCCGCGATCAGGCCTATCTCTGCGAGCGCGACCAGATGTCGCTGGTCGGCACTGCGGAGGTGCCCATCACCGCCTACCACACCGACGAAATTTTGTCCGAATCCGATTTGCCAAAAAAATATTGCGCGCTCAGCACGTGTTTTCGCCGCGAGGCCGGCGCCGCCGGCAAGGATACGACTGGCCTGTACCGCATTCACCTTTTCGACAAGGTCGAGCAGGTCATCATCTGCCGCAACGACCGCGAAGAGAGCAAGCGTTGGCACTACGACATCCTGAAGAACGCCGAGGATGTGCTCACCGCGATGGGCCTGCCCTACCGCGTGGTCAACGTCTGCACCGGCGACCTGGGCATGGGCCAGACGCAAAAGTTCGACATCGAAACATGGATGCCCTCGCGCGGCGGCTACGGCGAGACCCACTCGGCCTCGCGCTTCTATGAGTTTCAGTCCCGCCGGCTCAAACTACGCTATCGCGACGGGGCCAAAAAAGTCCACTTTTGCCACACGCTCAACAACACGGTGATCGCCTCCCCGCGCGTGCTCATCCCCATCCTCGAGCTCTACCAAAACGCCGACGGCACGGCGACCATCCCGCCGGTTCTCCGTCCGTACATGAGCAATCGCGAGCGAATTGAGAAGCAATAAACCTGACTTTCGGCCCGCACCGGCACGAAGCAACCCTTCGCTCGACAAAACCCCCGATTCATGGGATACTCATCGGCTCGAATCTTTTTTTTGGCGGCCCCGAGGGGCCGTCGGGTTTTGTAGAAGGGACATATCCGCACGATGCAACCTGAATCACTGGTGAAACTGGTGGGTAGCGGTAACACCTCAACGGTCGAAGAGGAGTGGCTGCAGCTGCTGGAAAAGCCAGGACTGACCCCGTCCAAACTCCAGCCCTATCACCCGGTTCTGGCCGAGCTGGTCAAAGTTGGAAAGACGCAGCAGGCCGAGACGCTGGCTACGACGGCCATGGAAACGCTGGGCGCGTTGGACGACCCCGAAGCGATGGTCAAGATGGCGTCGGCGTTTTTGCTGGCGATCGGCGACAGCGCGCCACTCCGCAAACAAGTCACCGAGATGTATCGATCGACCTACGGCGACCGCGACCACCTCGAACAGCTTTTGAAGGCGACGGGCTTGGCCGGCGGACGACCCGTGCGTCGGGCACTGCGGGCATTAGAAGTATGTTTGTCGTTAGATGAGGGCGATTATCTGACGGCCCGCGACGATGATACGGCGGCCAAGATCGAGACGATCGACCGAGGGTCATGGACGTTTACGGTCAACAATGGCGAGGAAACTGAAGAGTTTGACGCGGTTACGCTGTCGGATCGATACCGCAAGGCCTCGCCCACCGAATTCGCAGTGATCAAGCATTTCACTCCCGACCAGCTGGTGGCCAAGTTGCAACAGGATCCCGGCGGATTTGTGCTGGACATGTGCGTGCAGCGCGGAGGGAAGATCGACTCCGTGGCGCTGGAACAGTTGCTGGTTCCAGAGGTGTTTACCGAGGATGCATTCGACAAGTGGTGGTCGAAGGCCCGAACTGCGATTCGCAAGCAGCCGAATCTCAAGCTGGAGGGGCGCTCGCCGTATTACGTCAGCTACGTGGAAGAGGCGACCGGCGGCGATGAGCAGATCGCCACGGATTTTCGACGCTTGCGGGAACCTTGGGCGCAACTGGCCTGCGTCGAAAAATATATCAAAGATTCCAAGAGCAAGGGGAGCACGCCATCGGCGGAACTTTTACGCGGGTTTTATGACGATTTTCGAGCCCAGGCGGAGCGATCGACCGATCGGAGTGCTGTCCCCGCCGTGATCATGTGGCTGCTCACCTGGCGTTTAGGGCAACTGGTCGGTGAAACCCAGCCGCCCGGGCAGTTGATTCAATTGCTGGCCGGCGCCAAGGACCTGGTAAGTACTTTTCGAAAGATCGACGATGAAGGCCTCGTTTCCATGGCGGTCGAAGCGCTAGTTTCCGCGCGGACCGACTGGCCCGATCAGCTTCTCAATCTGCTTCCGCATTTGCCAACGGGTGTTTGTGACCAGGCCGTCAGCCGGCTGCTGAAAGAGGGCCGGCCGATTTCCGATTTACAGGAAGTCGTGCAGAAAATTCTGAGCCTTCCCATCGAATCGTTCGATGCGTTGCTCTGGCTATGGGACGGACCCAAGAAAGAGGAAATTCTCGAAGGCGTCTCGCCGGTGACCGTGTTGACCCGGCTGCTTCGCGCCCTCGATGACTGCCGCCGCGACGATCGCGTGCCGCGAGCCTTGGCGAAGAAGCTGGCCAACCGGGCCCGTTCGGTGCTTGGTGCGCGGCGCTACGAGCGCTTCGTGGCGTTGGTGAAGACCATCGATCGGGGCATGGCGGTGGCGCTGCGGAGCCAGATTGCACAGCTCGACAATCTGGGCCGGTCTGTGCCCGAGGATATGCTGCTTTATCTTAGCCGAGCGTTCCCGGTTCGTGATCAGCAGCCGGTCGTTCCGTCATGGCAGCGCGAGGATGTTTTGTACGTCACCGAGCAGGGCATGGCCCGCAAGCAGGCGGAGATCGAATACCACGTCAATGTAAAGATGAGGGATAACGCCCGGGCGATTGGTGCTGCTGCTGAGCACGGCGATCTTAGCGAGAACTCCGAATACAAGTTTGCCTTGGAGGAGCGGGATTTGCTACGGGCGCGCTTAGGCCAGATGAACGCGGAAATGGCCAAGGCGAAAATACTTTCCCCGGCAGACGTTTCGCTTGATCATGTCGGAGTGGGGACGCGCGTCGAGTTTCAGCGCGTGGGGGACAATGCCCCCTACGAAATGACTTTCCTGGGCCCGTGGGAAGCGGACCACTCCAAAGGGTGGTTCAATTATCTGGCCCCGATGGCTCAAACGATTCTCGGAAAAAAAGTCGGCGATCTGGTCGAGTTCGATCACGGCGATACCAAGGGCGAATACAAAATCTCCGCTATTCACAATGGAATCGAGCATATCGAAATGAAGGCGTTTGAAAGCGAAAACTACGACACCGCCCCGCGCGAAGATCACGCACCCGCATGAAAGTCGCCATCGTTGGACTACCGAAATCGGGCAAATCGACGGTGTTCACGGCCGTCACGGGCCTGGCCGTTGATCCCTTCGCTCCGCCTGTGGCGGTGCAGGGAGTGGTGCGCGTTCCCGATCCGCGATTGAAATATCTCACTGACCTCTACAAACCCAAGAAGGTGACCCAGGCGGTGATCGAGTTTGTCGACATTCCCGGTTGTTCACTGAGTGATGCGCACGGGCGTGACGCTTGGAAGCAATTACTGCCGACGGTTCGGCAGGCGGAAGCGCTGGTGGCGGTGGTGCGGGATTTCAAAAATGACGCGGTTCCGGCGTATCGAGACCGGATCGATGCGCAAAGTGATTTCGACGAGGTCTGGGCGGAGCTTATTTTTGCCGATTTGGACGCGGTGACCACGCGGTTGGAGCGGCTGGAGAAGGGACTCAAGAAGCCGACGGGCTCGCAGGATGCCCAGAAGCACGAGATGGGTTTGTTGCAACGCTGCAAGGAGGCGCTGGAGAGCGACGCTCCGCTGTCAAGCGTGCTTCACTCAGAGAACGATCGCGCGCTGGTTTCGAGTTTTTCGTTCCTGACGCAAAAGCCAATCATTTGTGTTCGCAATGTTTCCGATGACGCCGTCAGCACGGCAGCTCCAATCGAGGCCAAGCATTCGGCTGGCTCAATCCCCCTGAGCGCTTCGATCGAAGCGGAAATCGCGGCGCTGGAGCCGTCTGACCGCGCCGCGTTTCTCGCGGACTTAGGCTTACAAGCACCGGCGAAAGACCGCCTCGTTCAGACTTGTTACCAGGCCATGGGCTTGATTTCATTTTTGACCATGGGCGAAGACGAAGTGCGGGCGTGGACCATCACCAAGGGCAGTACCGCGGTGGAGGCGGCGGGCAAGATTCACAGCGACCTGGCTCGCGGATTCGTGCGCGCGGAGACCATTGCCTACGACGACCTGGTGGCGCACAAAGATTCGAAGGGAGCGAAGGCGGCTGGGAAGGCCCGTAAAGAAGGCAAGACCTACATCGTCGCCGACGGCGATATTCTCAACATTCTGTCCAGCACATGACACTGTCGACGCACTACGTGCTCAAGGCAAAAAACGTAGGCAGCTGTGCCATCTCTGAAGCGAATCACCGAAGTAAATCACCCCTTTGCGGCACAGCGGCCCAAGTTTGCCCGACCGAGACCGGCCGGTGTTAATAAATCGCACCAAGGTTTCCCGTCGGTGCGGTTTAATCTCGTTTCTGGAAGTCCTCCTTCAACTCCTTCTTTTCCGGTCCCGTAGTCTTCGGCGCTCCGGGGTCATTACGGCTCTCGAGCTTAATGTTGGTTTTCCAACCTTCCTGTCCGGTGTTGTGGCCGACCTGGCGGCCCTGCTGGACGTTGCCCGGATTCCCTGTTTGTTTGGATCCAACACCCTTTTGATTATTGCCTTTGATTCCCATGTTCGGTTCCCTCTTTTCCACTTCGATTATGCCATGGGAAAATTGTGGGCCGATGAATCCACCGTGAATCGGGGCTCATATTCGAAGGAATTTTCTGCGGAGCGATAATCCCAGCATCAAGGTGCGGTGTCGCGGCGGCTTCGAAACGGGTCTTCCCGCTTCGGCGCGGGAGGACGCGGAGCCGGCATGGGTTCGACCGGTCGTGCTGTTGATGGCGGGCTATTTAACGTCTCTTGCGTGATGAGCACCTGCTGACGCCGCAAGTACGGCACCTTGTCGCGGCGCAGGCAAACGACTCGGCCATTCTGCCCAAACAGATAAATGGAATCATTCGCTGTGTTAGCTACCGCTTCGTTCACGCCGGGAGTATTGACCGTCGAAAGTACGTTTCCGCTCTCATGGTCCACGATGAGCAATCGATTGGGCGGCGCAAACAGGACGTCTCCGGTTGCGCCGTGGGCGACGAACTGCGTGGCTTCCCGCCGCTGCCATTTCTCATCGCCGGTTATCGCGTCCAGCGCGGTGATGCCCTGACTGGGAGTAAATTGAAACACGGTCTGGCCCGCCACGGCCGGACCGGTCTGCAGCGGATCAGGAAACCGAGTACGCCAATGCAACTTGCCGCTGTGGGCGTGGAGCTTGTAGAGGGAGCGATCCATGGAGGGGAGATACGCTCCGCTGGCGTCGACAACCGGATCGCCGAGAATCGGCCCGCCCACTTTGTATTTCCAGGTCAGTACTTTGTTGCCGGCCTGGCAGGAAAACACGGCGCCGCTTTGCGACGAGATAAGCAGACTCTTTGGTGAGTACAAAACCGGGGCCGCGGTAACCGGTCCGCCGGTATCGACATCCCAGCGTTTGATCGGCTCGGCAGGTCGAGCGGGGTCCCATCCGAGCGAATAAAATCGTCCGTTCGAGCTTCCCAAGAGCACGACACCATCGAACCCTACAGCCGGGCTTCCAATCGGGAAATCAGGCCGAAAACGAATGATATCCTTGCCTGAGTAGCGATCCTTCACATAGACCTGATTGGTGGTGGGGATGACGACCGGTCCGCGTCCATCGGCGGTGTGCACGTGCGACGGAGCAAAGACGGTGTAGGCCGGGTCGGTAAGAATCTCGCCCCAGCGCAAGAGTCCGGTTTCCGCATGGAGCGAAAAAACCGTTCCGCCGTCGGTCAACACATACAGAGCGTCGTCGCGAAGGTAGCCCTTCTCCAGCCGTTCGCCCGCAGCGATGGGCAGCCGCGCCTCCCAAAAGATGGTGAACCCGCCCTCTTCAAGAGAAAGCGCTTGGGCGCCTGGTCGGGTGGCCGCCGATTGCGCAGCAGCGGGAGAAGAGCAAACAAGTGGGATCATCGCGGCGAACATGCATGGCAGCATTGGTGACTTCATGAGGGCGAGCTCCATTGGTTTTCGCTTGCGGGGGCAGCACGGCCCGGAAACTAGGAGAGCACGAAAACTTCTCATTCCGCCATGCAATTGAACGCATTGGCGTTGGCTTCGTCAACTATCGTGCTATTCCGACCCGGTCGTACGAAATCCCCTGTTGGGCACGCGGGAATTGTTGGTGATCGATCGGTGCAATAGCATGCCGGGTGAGTTCCGTATTGTTTGAATGTTGAGTTTAAGAGGAGAAGTGGGATGTCAACGAGCACGATCCGGCTTCATCGCGTGATCCGTGCGACGCCCGAGCGGGTCTATCGGGCGTTCGTGGAGCCCGAGGCGATGGTGAAATGGCTTCCCCCGAACGGTTTTACGGGCAAGGTTCACGAGATGGATGCCCGGGTCGGCGGGGCTTACAAGATGTCGTTCACGAATTTCAGCTCGGGCAAAAGTCACTCATTCGGCGGGGAATACGTGGAACTGACGCCGCACGAGCGCCTTCGCTACACCGACCGGTTCGACGACCCGAATCTGCCGGGAGAAATGTTGACTACCGTCATGTTGAAGAAGGTTTCTTTGGGGACGGAGCTCACGGTCGTGCAGGAAGGCGTGCCCGGCATCATCCCCCCGGAGGCGTGCTATCTTGGGTGGCAGGAGTCGCTTGCACTGCTGGCCAAGCTCGTTGAGGCCGAGATACCAGATTAAAGAGGCAACGAGGCAGTTCTTTTTCATGGTCATTGAAAAGGGGTCGTCAGCGCGTTGAGTTCGCGGCGGCGGAGTTGGCCGCAGGCGCCGTCGATGTCGAGGCCGCGGCTTTTGCGGATGTGGGCGTTGACGCCGTGGGCGCGGAGCACGTCGAGGAAGCGGACGCACGCACTATTTGACGGGCGCTCGTAAGGCATGCCTTCGACGGGGTTGTAGGCCAAGAGGTTGATGTGGCTGCGGATCTTGTGGGCGATCTTGGCGAGGGCTTCGGCATGTTCGATTGAGTCGTTGAGGCCGCCGAGGAGGATATACTCGAGAGTGACCTCGCGGCCAGTCTGCTCGAAGTAGTATTTTCCGGCGTCGATCAGTGAGTCGATCGAGACGCGCTCGGCCCAGGGGATGAGCTGGCGGCGAAGTTCGTCGGTCGGAGCGTGAAGCGATAAAGCGAGCGTGATCTGCAATTTCTCATCGGCGAGGCGGCGCATCTGCGTGGGCAGGCCCACCGTGCTGACGGTGATCTTTCGCGCGCCGATGCCCATCCCCCACTCGGCGTTGATGGTGCGAATGGCCTGCACAGTGGCCGCATAATTGGCCAGCGGCTCGCCCAAACCCATGAACACAATGTTGGAAAGCCGGTGGCCGTCCGTACAGAGCTCGCGGACGCGCATGGCCTGCTCGACGATCTGGCCCGCGGAGAGTTGGCGCTGCAATCCACCCACGCCGCTGGCGCAGAAGACGCAGCCGACGGGGCAGCCGACCTGCGTAGAAATGCACGCGGTGCGGCGGTCTTCGTCGGGAATGAGCACGCATTCGGAGGTGGCACCGTCGGGCCATTGGAGCAGTCGCTTGATGGTGCCGTCGGCGGACTCCTGGGAGCGAAGAACGGTCGAAGTGTGGAGCGGCATTTCGGCGGCCATTTTTGCTCGCATGGCCTTGGGCAGGTTACTCATCTGCTCGTAGGCGTCGGCACCTTCCTGGTAGACCCAGCGCAGGACTTGGTCGGCGCGGTATTTGGGCTGGCCAAGCGTGGCGATCCATGCGATCACGTCGTCCCTGGTCAGGTCGAAGAATCCGCGCGAAGGTTGGGCGGTTTGTTCCATTATTGCAATTTCGACCATGACCAATTGTATTCATTGAAGGTCGCTGTTGTCACCCTGAGTGCAGCGAAGGGTCTCGGAATGAGGGCATCGCAGGTGAGATGCTTCGCTTCGCTCAGCATGA
>JBKJYI010000126.1:0-12350 GCA_046715855.1 Phycisphaerae bacterium | reverse complement strand
ACCCAGCAAAGTCCCGAAGTGCTTCGTTACTTGATTCTCGGATTCGAGCACATCATCCCCGAAGGCCTCGACCACGTGCTCTTCGTCCTGGGGCTCTTCCTTCTGAGCACCCGCCTCAAGCCGCTTCTCTGGCAGGTCACCGCCTTCACCATCGCGCACTCCGTGACCCTGGCCCTCGCCATCTACGGACTCGTCGACCTCCCCTCCAACATCGTCGAGCCGCTTATCGCCCTTTCGATTGCGTACGTCGCGGTTGAGAACATCGTCACCACGGAACTGAAACCCTGGCGGCCAATCGTCGTTTTCCTTTTCGGATTGCTCCACGGCATGGGCTTCGCGGGCGTGCTCCGCGAGCTGGGCCTGCCCCGTGAAGATTTCGCCGAGGCCCTCGTGCTCTTCAACGTCGGAGTCGAGCTTGGTCAGCTGAGTGTCATCGCCCTGGCATTCCTGGCCGTCGGCTGGTTCCGAAACCGCTCGTGGTATCGCAAAGCCATCGTCATCCCCGCCTCAAGCCTCATCGCGGCGATTGGCCTCTATTGGGCCGTCACGCGAACGCTTGGGTATTAGCGTTTGCCGCCATCGCTGTCATGCTGAGCGAAGCGAAGCATCTAGGTGCACAGTAATGCTGAGCGAAGCAAAGCATCTAGTTGAAACCCTTCGCTCCGCTCAGGGTGACAAGTCGATAAATGTGCATTCGGAATGAACGCCGTTATGGGGCGATTTGGTGTCCTGTATGGGCAAGCCGACGGAGGGATTTGAACCCTCGACCCCGGCTTTACGAAAGCCGTGCTCTACCGCTGAGCTACGTCGGCGCGGGCGGAATCTTGTACGTTGAACGGCCAATTTCGTCAAGATTCGGCCTTCTCCGAATCAATGCATGCAAAATTTGCCGCGTTGTTCCTTGCAATTCCGCCAACTTTAACTTCCCGGACACTTTCCGAGGCCTACATTTAACCGGCGGCAGGATCAGCGTGGTCCGCCGGCTGGCGCGTTCGAGTCATAAAGGAAAATCTATGTTCACTTTCATCTCAGGGAAGCGGTGCGCGGTTGCGGTTCTTGCCTTTGGTCTGGCCGGCCTGTGCGGATGCGGGGTCGTCGGCTCGCCCTGCACGCCCGCAACGGAAAACGAAGATTGCCCGGTCAATACATTCTGCAAAGTGAGTACCGGAAGCTGTGACGAATTAGCCGTCGGGATATGCACGGTGATCCCCGACGCCTGCACCCTGGAGTTCGCCCCGGTGTGCGGCTGCGACGGCGAAACCTACAGCAATGACTGCCACGCCGACGGAGCGGGCGTGAACATCGACCACAATGGCGAGTGCAACGGCGTCAATGGCCGCGCCTGCGGCGGCCTGTTGGGCCTCGAATGCGATGACGACGAATTCTGCAGCTTTCCGATCGATGCAATTTGCGGCGCGGCCGATCAGACCGGAATCTGCGAAGCGATTCCCGATACGTGTCCTGAGCTGTTTGCCCCGGTTTGCGGCTGCGACGATGAAACCTATGGGAATGAATGCGAGGCCAACGCGGCCGGCGTCAGCGTGGCCAGCGAGGGCGAGTGCAGCGACATCGTCATCCGTGAATGCGGCGGCCTGCAGGGCCTGGAGTGCGACGAAGGCGAGTTCTGCAACTTCACCGACACAAGCTGTGGCGCTGCCGACCAGCTTGGCATCTGTGAAGTGATCCCTGAAGCCTGCGACGACGTGTTCGACCCCGTTTGCGGCTGCGACGACGAAACCTACGCCAACGAGTGCGAAGCCGCCGCCCAAGGCGTCAGCGTCGCCAGCGAAGGCGCCTGCCCGGAATGATGATTTACAAGTGGGGTGCCATGCCCAAGCCCAGCCTCACCGGGCGCCGGCATGAAGGCCATTCATGGCGGCGCTGCGCTTGGCCATGCCACCCGCCGTAAGCGCGCAACTCCATTATTTTAGGTTGCGGTTCAAGATCGCGGTGGTGCTGAGTCCTTCAACCAGCGGAAGCAGCACCACCCGGCCGCCGGCTGATTCAACGATCTGGTGACCGACCACTCCTTTCGCAGTCCAGTCGGCCCCCTTGATAAGTACATCGGGACGAACACGGCGAATGAGATCTTCCGGTGTTGCCTCCTCGAATCCAACCACGTAATCCACGAATTCCAAGGCCGACAGCACGGCCGCTCGATGTTCAAACTTATTGATCGGGCGGTTGTCGCCCTTGCCCTGTGCCCGAACGGATGCATCGCTGTTAAGCCCCACGACAAGCATGGAAGCCTCCCCCCGGCAGCGCCGCAGAAAATCCACATGTCCCGCGTGAAGAATGTCAAAGCAACCGTTGGTGAACGCCACGGTTTCTCCCCGATCCCGCCGCAGCCGTACTTCCCCCAACAATTCGTCCACACGGGTCAGCTTACCGTTGTGGAGCCGGCGGTCGGCTAGGCGCAACTCCGCAAGAATTTCGTCAGCGGGAATCGGCACGCATCCAAATTTCTCGACCTCCAGACCTCCCGCAATGTTCGCCAGCCGCGCCGCACTTTCGATGTCTGCGCCGGCCGCGATGGCCGCAGCCAGCATGGCCAGCACTGCGTCGCCCGCGCCGGTATTGTCGTACACAGTTCGAGGGACGGTCGGCAGATGTCGCGAGGGCTTTCCCTTTTCGACGACGACGCAGCCTTCCCGGTCCACAGTGGCCACCGCGCTGTCGATGCGAAACCGCTCAATGACTTCCAGCGCCGCCTGCGACACAGCCTCGATCGTATTCGTCGGTTGCCCCGAGACGATGGCCAATTCGTCGCGATTGGGTGTCACCATCGTCGCGCCGGCATAGCGCTCGTAGCTTCTTAACCGTGCAGGGTCTACCAGCACCGACACGCCCGCCTTTCGGGCAGCTTCAATAACCGCATGGGCCGATGCGTTGCTGATGAGTCCCTTATCGTAGTCTTCGATGCAAACCACATCGCAGCCCTTCAAGTTTTTGCGGCACAGGTCAACGAGCTGATCCGCGAAGGGGGCCGAAAACGGGCTCGTGTCTTCTTCATCCACACGCATCAACTGCTGGCGGTGGCGATGCTGTGCCAGGCCGACCACTCGGGTCTTCGTAGTTGTCGGACGATCCGAAAGTTCCAATAGTCCTGCCGTCGAAACCTGAATTTCTCCCAGAAGCCTCCGAAGCGTCGCCCCGTGGCGATCCGCTCCAACAGCGCCACAACATACAACTTCGCACCCCAGCGCCCGCAGGCAAGCCGCCACGTTCGCCGATCCGCCCACGGCCTCCCGTCGCTCGACCACGCGAATTACCGGCACCGGAGCTTCGGGACTGATCCGTTCGGCGTCACCGTAGATGTAGCGGTCAAGAATAAGGTCGCCAACCAGGAGAACCCGGCGACCCGCCGCGGCGCGCACCCAATGAGCTAGTTCGTGCGACATGTTATACGAATCCCACTAAATACCCGCGCGATCGACCGGGATCGATCAGCCGTGCCTATGGCACTGGTTATCCTGTTTTCGCTTGCGTCCCAGCATTGAAAACGCTGGCTATTTTCATTGCGTCCCTATGGGACGAAGACCAGTACCGCGCAGTTAATTATTGTGTTCCGCATTAGAAGAACTCGTCCATAATGACCCTTGGGCACGCATCTGTTCGCTCTAGACTAAATGCCTTTAGGGTTTGAGGAAAGTGCCGCCGGTGGGTGCTTTTCATTTCGCCTCAATCCGGAGTTTGAGAAGGCTCTGCATAATGGGATTCGCGGCTACAATTCCCCGCGTGTTTGAAATCCGCCAGGCATGCGAAAAAGACCTCGACGAGGTGCGCGCCGCCTTTCGCGAGTACGCACGCTGGCTGGGCGTCAATCTCGCATTTCAAGGGGACTTCGAGTTGGAACTCGCCGCGTTGCCCGGCAACTATGGGCCGCCGTCGGGACGCCTGCTCGTTGCCCGAAGCAATGCCGCGCTGGCCGGCACCGTCGCGCTTCGCCCGCTGGGCGAGGGCATTTGCGAGATGAAGAGGCTTTTCGTTCGCGAGCCCTATCGCGGACAAGGCCTGGGCCGGCGACTGGTCGATCATGTCATCCAGGAGGCACGCACCATTGGATATGAGCGCATGCGCCTCGACACCCTGGCCTCGATGACAGAGGCTGTCACCCTCTATAAGTCCGCCGGTTTCCAGGTGATCGATGCCTATTATCATAACCCCCTTCCCAACGTGGTGTACTTTGAACTCAGCTTGAGGATTTGACCTATTGAGCGTGTAGTAATATAATACTACAGCGACAGAAGGCGATAAAAGATACTTTCTTGGATTTGAGACTCAGACGATGATCCCGAAGGAAATGTTCAACATTGCGCGGACCACGGTGTTACCATGGACGAAGTCGTCCAGGTCTTTCGTAATGTGCACGATCTGGATGTAAGCCGGGCATCCGGTCCCCCCGCGGTATTTGGCCACACCGATTCGGGTCGCCATCTCATGGTAGTTTTTGAGCGAATCGACAGGCACACGATTTATCCCGCGGCTGCCTTTGATGTTCCCAGGAAAAGGAGACGAAAAAAGCGATGATCAAAGAAATCGCCGGAAAACGCCGGCTGACGCCTCGGGAGGCTGCAAAGTATCGAAAGATACGCGAAAAAGTCACCAAAGAACTTCCTGACCTGATCAAGCGGCGTCATGAGCGAATGGAAGCCAGCGACCCGTTGGCCAGGCTTTGCGAGCAGCTGAGAGCAACGCGACAAAAAAAAGGACTCAGTCTTGCCGACGTGATGAAGCTCACGGGAATGGATCGCGCCGCCATATCCAAATTGGAAACCGGACGACGGCCCAATCCGACTCTCGATACGCTTGTGCGCTACGCAGAGGCCATCGGAAAACACGTCAAATTCCAACTGGTAGACGCCTAGCCCGGTTACTTGGTGACCTTGAACGCAGCGTAACCAAAACGTTTTCGGAGCAGCGCAACCAAAACGTTTTGGGAGCAGAACACGAAGGTTACGAAGGCCGCAGAAGATGCAACACTAATGTTTGGGGAGGGCCTCGATGAGCTGGTCGATTTCCTTTTCGGTGTTGTAGACGTGGGGGCTGGAGCGGAGGCGGCCGCCGCGGACGGCGATGATGATGCGATGTTCGTTTTGCAAATGCGACTGCAGCGGCTCGGCGGCATGGACATCGGAAAAGAAAGAGACGATCCCACTGGCCTCATTTTGCTCGCGGGAACTGAACACGCGATAGCCTTTATTACGTACTCCTTCGACGAGTCGCGAGGTCAGTTGAAGAAGTCGCCGCGAAATCGCCTCAACGCCGATCTCCTGGATGAGATCGACTGCGCCGCCGAGGGCGTAAATCCCGGCGAGATTGTAGCTGCCGCTGTCGTAGCGCTTGGCGGAGTCAGCGAACTCGAAGTTGTAGCGGCTGAAGTTGAACGGCTCTTTGACGGACATCCAGCCCACCGACGTGGGACGCAGATGCCCTTGCAGCTCGCGGCGCACGAAAAACATGCCGATGCCTTCGGGCCCGCATAGCCATTTGTGCCCATCGCAGGCGAGGAAGTCGATGTTCATTCCTTTCACGTCGATGGGGAAAGCGCCGAGGGATTGCATGGCGTCAACGCAGAGCAGAACGCCTTTGCTGGCGCAGTAGTCGCCAAGCGTGGCGAGATCGGTTCGGAAACCGCTGGCGTATTGCACCGATGAGATCGTGACCACGCGGGTGCGCGAGTCGATGGCTTCGAAGATGCGCTGAATGGGGATTCGTCCGTCTTCTTCGAACACGGTTCGCACTTGTACGCCGCGGGGACGAAGCGCCATCCATGGGTACATGTTGGCGGCGAATTCCGCGTTCGACGTGACGACGTTGTCGCCGTTGTTCCAACTCAGGCCGTTAGCGACCATGCTCAGGCCTTCGCTGGTATTCTTGCAGAAGGTGACCTCGTCGGGCTTGGCGTTGATGAGCTGTGCGACTTGGGAGCGCACGCGGTCGGCGTGGCGATAGAAGCCGCCGTGGATGTACGAGTTGTCGCGGGCGTGATTGAAATAGATCATGGCCGCGTCCGCCGATCGCCGGGAAATTGGCGCGACGGCCGCGTGGTTCTGAAAGTTATAGTTCCGCGTGACGGGGAACTCTTCTCTCAATGCTTGCCAGTCCATATTGATTGTCCCGCGCATCGGCGGTCCCATATCCTTTTGTTGTTTGTTCCGACGCGGAAAGGTTTCCCCTCCCGAACCATCTACGGGATTATACGATGGCCCCGACGCCGCTTCTCTTGGTTGCCGGGCAATTTTATTTGCTTCATTCTCGTATCGTCACCCTCCCGCTGTCTATCGCCTGGAGTCGATCCCCAAGTGCCGATTTTCGTATTTCGTTACCGCTTCGTTACGCACTGAAAAATGTATCAAATCGTCGGGGTTCCGTAATCGCTAGAAGGGGTTTGGCGCTTCCGCTAGGATCGTCACTTAGAAAAGGCGAAGGGTCCTCGATGGGGTAACAATGCAACCAGCGGCAGGTCGCTGTCAATAATCGAACATATATAGATTGATCAATGAGGATAGTGGCACAAAATGCAGGCAGCGTTCGTTCAAAAAGGGACGCGGTGCGCTCATTCTTAACCATTCTAGCATTCAGTTCTTGCGTCCTGTCCTTTGAATCGCAGGCACGCGCTCAACTGGAGCCGGAAGACTTGGTGGACACCCGGCGGTGGCTGCACAACGCCGAGCCGCAAGAGGGCATGCCTTTACTTATTGAGACGTCTCCGCCGATTGCAAACTTATTGATGCGAGCGGAGGAAGGCATTCTGCGGCGGGACTGGAAGCTGGCGATCGATTCACTCCAACGGGTGATCGACGATCGCGTGGGGACGCTCGTACCGCGCGAGAACGGGGCCAATCCGGGCGGGCTATTGTTTGAGTCCGGGCGGCGGCGGGCGCTTCGGCGGCTGGCGACGCTGCCCGCGGAAGGCATGCTTGCGTACCGCGTGCTTTATGACGGCAAGGCCAAGGGATTGTTCGAGCGGGCCAAGGCGGCGTCCGACGCGCCGGCCATGCAGGCAGTGGCCGATCGATTCTTGCTGACGCGGTACGGCGACGATGCGGCGGACTGGGCGGCGTCGAGAGCGATCGATGAAGGCCGCTTCGGGGAAGCGGTCGCGCTTCTGAATGACGTTCTGACTTATGTGCCCGATCACGACGTTTTGCCGGAGCGCATTTACGCCAAATTGTATGCCGCACATTTATTCATGGGATTTCCAGCCGAGGCCTCGAAGGTGTTGGAGTCCCATCGCAAGCGAGTCGGGGAGTTGGGAAAGTCGGATGATCGCTCGGACTTGATTGCTGAAGGTCTTGGCGAGGAATGGGCCGAGCGAGTCCAGCAGCGCATTAGCGAAGCGGAAGATTTGCGTGAAGCGCTGCCGCGGCGGAAAGGTCCGGCGCTCAACCCATCGCTGGCCGGACCTGTCCCGTGGATCTACGAGCTTACCGGGACCGCAGCGGATTTGTGGCGGCGGATAGCGGACTTCCATCCCGGCGATCCCGCTCCGATTCCGCGGATGGATTTGGTCGGTAACGGTCAGCAGCTTTTTGTACGCACGCCCGGTGGTTGCGCCGCGCTGGACATGGAGGATTTGACGTTGGTGTGGCAAGCGGCCGCGGCGTCGCTTCCGCGGGCGGCAGTGATAGAGGATCCGCGACGGGGGCTGACGCCGGCGACGGCTTCGCGCCCGAGCGGTCCTTATGTTGAAGATTCGGTCAACCAGATTTCGCTGGCGCACGGGCTGGTTTTCACAATCGAGCGGCAAGGCAACAGCGAGTTTCTTGACCGGGATGAGGTGCAGGCAGGCGGGGTGCTTTTTGTACGGCCCGGCCCGCGCATGCTGCGACAGATCAGCGGCACGCGGCTTACCGCGTACGACAGCCAGACGGGTGACACGAAGTGGCAGCGAGGCCGGACCGACGATGGCGAGGATGTGCTGGCCAGCGTGCGATTTTTGTCGCCGCCCATTGCCGTCAATGATCAGCTATGGGTTCCGTATATGCACGGCGCGGACCTGCACGTGGCGGCGCTGCGGCCGGCCGACGGGGCGCTGCTCAAAACCGTGCTGCTGGGGTCGATACGCGAGCCGGCCCAGGCCCGCGAGCAGCTACCGCTGCGCGAGCCGGTTACGCTGATGACGCTTTCCGAAGGCGTGGTTTATGTGCCCACCGGCGTCGGCGCCTTGTCGGCGATTGATGCGGCGACGATGCAGGTTCGCTGGACGTATGTATACGATGCCCATTCGGGGGGGCGGCGGCGGGCCGATGCGCCGCTGCATTGGGCGGCCAGCCTGCCGATCGTCGAAGGCGGAGTCGTGGTCGTGACGGCCAGCGACCCCGAAGAAGTTTTGGGCATCGATGCAGCTACCGGAGCCTTTCGCTGGTCGGCTTCGGTGACGGGATGCTCTTATCCCATCACGGCATATCGCGGCAAGGTCTGGTTGGGCGGAAACAACATCGCGTGCCTTCGCTTGAACGACGGGCGGCAGTTGTGGTCTCACCAACTGCCGGACACTCCCACGGGGAAGGCGGCGCTATGCGGTGATCAAATTCATGTTCCGGTTGCGACCGGCTTGCTGACGCTGGACGCCGAAACGGGAGATCAGGCCGGGTTGCAGGCGCTGCCCACGTCGCAGGCTCCCCTGGGGAATATCGCGTGCGTGGGCTCGTCTCTCTATAGCATAGAGCCCTCGTCGGTGCGGAAATTCGCCGATCTGGAGCGCATGCATGAGTCGGCGGCTCGCCAGCTTCAGGCCGACCCGCAAAATGTTGCGGCGGTGATCCGGCTGGCATGGTCGGAATTGCTTCGCGGGCACGCCCGGGCTGCTTTTGACGCCTTGGAGAACGTGGCGGATGAGCGCGGCATCGGATCGCGGGCCCGAATGAGCCTGGCGCGACTCAAGGTTGAGGCACTGCTGGCAGTTGCGCAAGAAACCAAATCGCCTCAGGAATCGTTGGCCCTTTTGCAATCCGCGAGCTCGGCCGATCTGACGCCTGCTCTTCGCCTTCGATTCAAGATTGCGGTAGCGGACCAGCTGGCGGCGCTCGGGCGAAGCGAAGAGGCTTATCGGGCGCTGATGGAACTGGCCATGAGCAAAGACGCGGGCGAGCTGAATCCGCCCAAGGAGGGCGTGCGCATCGCGGCGCGGCTTAGCCTTCGCACGAAGATTGAAGATGTTCGCTCGCAGATGGACGCGGAGACTAGCCGGAAGCTGGCCGCGGAGGTGATGAACCGCGTCGACGAATTGAGCGGAGCGGACGATCTTGATGCAGACAGTGCAGCGGAACTGGCGGCGTTGGCTCAGATTCACGAGGGATCCGAAGTGGCACAGCGGGCATTGCTGGGGCTGGCCGACGCCCGATTGAAAGCGCGAGAGTACGAAAGGGCGGAGCAAAACCTTTTGGAGTGCATGCGCGAGTTTCCAGGTACCAACCTCGCGACCAATGCGGCCTTCCGGCTGGGCATGATGTACCTGGAGTCCGAACAGCATTCGGCCGGCTTGATCGCGCAGACTCTTGAGCTTCTCCAGTCGCACATCGAGTCGGGCACTCATCCACAGGCACCGGGTACGGTAACCCAGGAAATGGCATTATCCCGGCTTGAACTCGACGAAGCTGCTGCGAAATTGCAGGCCTCGCTCACCGACGAGCGCGAGGTGCTCGGGCTTGCGGCGTTGTACGCCGAACCGGGCGCCGAGCGTGCCGGGATGTCGCTCGCGGGCCGCCTTGCCTGGACTTATGAGGCCCCTGCCGCCGCCGAACCGGTGCGAATCGTGCACTTCAAAAACCCGTTGCCGCGCGTACTTTCCGACCGCGTATTGATTCTCGGTCGCGACGGTTTCCTCGATTGCATCGATGTGCATCGCAAAGATCTTCTTTGGCGGACCAAACTTCAAATTCCCGGCGGTTTCGACGAGAGCAATGAGATGGCGGCGCGCAGTCAAAGCGTGCCGCGTTTTGGCGTAGTCGATGGACAGACGGTGATATTGAACGGCCCCGACGGCATCTTCGCCGTCGGCGCGATCACGGGCAGGCTGTTATGGGCCCGGCCGTTTGACCGCGCGGTGATGGATGTGGCGGGGTCGGCGGCACGGGATCCGATCATGGCCGCCCAGGATGGACTTGTGATTGGCGCTCCGCGCGACGGTTACCTGACCCTAATGCGGGTTGCGGACGGGTCCACGGTGTGGGAGCGCGATCTTCGCGGCGAGGCGGTGGCCCACGTGTGGATGGCGGACGAAGCCGTCGTGTTTGCCGATGCCAAGATGAAACGCGCCCACATTCTGGCCCGCGCGGATGGAAGCAGCGTCTTGCGCCTGATGTTGGGGCAACCCGATCCCGAGCACGAGCGAGTCGCATTGATCCTTTCGGGAGGGATGTTGTTCGGGCCGGACGGGTCTCCGGGCAACGAGGGCGTGGCCGCCTTTGATGTGGTAACCGGTGAGCGGGCCTGGCGGGTGGAAGTGGGCAAGCCGATTGTGTCGCTGTTCGAACCGAAAGCCGGATACATCGGGGTCGGAATGCTGGGCGGCGACGTGATGATTTTGAATTCGCGCTCCGGCGATGTTGTTCTGGAGCGAAGCGACCCCAGCGTGCGGGCGGTGACCGCCGGGATGATGTGGGCGGGTACGCTGGTTTTGCGGAGCACGGCGCTTCGCGGGCCGCGGCAATCGATTGAGCTGGCCGCGTTTGACATTGCGACAGGAGCGGAAGAATGGCGGAGAAAAGATATCGCCGCTCTAAGCTCGGGCAACGAAGGGTTGGAAATCATCAGCGGGGTGATTCCCGCCATCGTGGAAAAATCAAAAGCGGATGACAAGCTTCGCCAGGCGGGTGGGACGCGGTTGACGGCGTACGCGACGCTTGTGGATGTTCGGACGGGCGGCGACGCGGGAACGCCGACGGAACTTCCGGGATTAGGTCAGGGAGTTTCGCTGACCGGCGATATGGTGCTCTGGCCCGGCGTCCTGGCGATCGGGGGTATCAAGGGCGTTCAAGCGCTTCGTGTGGAGCTGACGGCCTTGCCGGAAAGGGGATTTTAATGATGGGTACAGGCCGTGTGTTGGTGGCGGTTGGGCTGTTAATGGGCACGATTACACCGTGCGCGTCCATGTTGCTCGCGCAATCGGAACCTGCCACGGCGCCAAGCGCGAAAGCACCTGCCGCAGCACAGGGTCCGTTGCCCAAAGACATCACGCCGCAGGCGCGAGAGGCCATCGAGCGCGGGCTGGCTTATCTGGCGAAGACTCAGGACCGCCAGGGCTCTTGGTCGAATCGCGGCAACTATGGGGCCTATCCGGTGGCGATGACGGCACTGGCTGGTTTGGCGTTGCTTATGGACGGCAATACGACTACCCAAGGGCGTTACGCGCCGCAGGTGGATCGAGCCACGAACTTTATCTTGCGGTCGGTACAGGCTAACGGAATGATCGCGGGCGGGCGCGAGGAAGCGCGGCCCATGTACGGTCACGGATTTTCCATGCTCTTTCTCAGTCAGCTTTATGGCATGACCGAGGACGATGTGCGTTCAGCGCAAATCAAGGACGTGTTGGAGCGCGGCGTGGTGCTCACGGCGCGAGCGCAGAGCGATCCGGGCGGTTGGATTTATACGCCCGATGGCGGGGGCGACGAAGGATCAGTGACCATTACGCAGGTGCAGGCGCTGCGGTCATGTCGCACGGCCGGTGTGGCGGTGCCCAAGGAGATCATCGACCGCGCCATGAAGTATCTGATCGAGTCCCAGAATACAGACGGGGGCATCCGCTATTCGCTTCGCCAGCGCGGCGGAGGTTCGCGGGCTCCGATCACCGCGGCGGCGGTGCTCTGCTGGTACAACGCGGGCGAGTACAACAATCCGTTTGCGAAAAAAGCGATGGAGTATTCCAAGGACAAGATCAAGCCCGGCGCGACGCATGGTGGGCACGATTACTATGCCCACTTCTATTTCTCGCAGGCCCTGTATGTGGGTTCGGACCCCTATTGGGATGAATATTTTCCGAAGCGGCGGGACTACTATCTTTCGCAGCAGTTGCCCGAAGGATATTGGATGGGCGACGGAGTGGGGGACATTTATGGAACGGCGGTGGCGCTGGTGACGTTGCAGTTGCCGTATAACCTGCTGCCGATCATGCAGAAGTAATCTGAGCCAGAGGGTAAATGATGAATGATCGTTTGAATGAGGTCGCGGTCGGCAATGGTTCGGACGTGCAGGCCGTGAATGAATTGCACCGGGTGCATGGGCGGCTGCGCAAGGAGCTAGGCAAGGTGATCGTCGGGCAGGACGAGGTGCTCGATCAGTTGCTCATCGCGCTGTTCGCCGGCGGGCATTGCATGCTGGAGGGCGTGCCGGGGCTGGCCAAGACG
>JBKJYI010000125.1:0-6059 GCA_046715855.1 Phycisphaerae bacterium | reverse complement strand
TGCGGCTGAGAGGACTCGAACCTCCACGTCCTTACGGACACAAGATCCTAAATCTTGTGCGTCTGCCAATTCCGCCACAACCGCTGCGCCGGCAAGCTCAGGCGATTGTAGCTCGGCGGCCTTGGTTTGATAATTTCGTGACGGGCACCCGACAATCCTGCTATCGCAGTCAGCGAGGCCTTCAGCGGACCCTTCGTCTCATCTCAGTGAGCACTTAAGGGGCTGTACGATCGCTTCGCCGAACGGTGACTTGTTCACCGACTTCGATGACCATCAAGTCCTCGCCGACCTCCAAGGGGCCGGAATAAGTTTTCCGCGTGGGCGGAATTAGTTCGTCCATTGTGGCCTCAGGGCGGACGATGTGGGAATAAACAGCGAGTTTCGGTTTCACCTGCGCGAAAATTTCACCGGCCTGCTCGGGCGTCGTGTGGTGTGCGGCGATGCGTGCCATCCTGTCGGACAGATAGCCCGCCCGGCGCAAGGAGTCGGGGGCGATGACCTCATGAATAAGCAGGTCGACGCCCTGGGCATGGCGAATCAGGTTCTCGGAGAAGCGCGTGTCGCCCGAAAGCACCACGCAGCGGCCTCCCGCGTCAATGCGATATCCGAAGGCTGGTTTGACCGGGGCATGATCGACTTCAAACGCCGTAACCTTGACGCCACCCTTCTGATAGACGATCCCTTCCTCGATATCCGTGGCCTCGATCACAGCCCCCTCCGGCTTGCACCGGTCGTCCTCAATACGGATGCGGATGTCGAATTGGAAGGCCTGCACAAGGTGAAAGACCATGAACTTCGTTCCGTTCGGACCAAAGACGGAAAGGGGACGGTCGCGCCGCTCGCCCACCAACCATCCCGTTAGCCAAAGGTCTGGGAACCCCACAACGTGATCGGAATGCAGGTGCGTGAAGAATACACCGTCGATATCCTGCCAACGGACATTCACTTGCTTGAGGCGCTGCATCGCGCCCCGGCCGGCGTCGAAGACGAATTTCTGGTCTGCAGCCTCTACCAGGGTACTTGGCCCGAAGCGCTCCATCACTGGTGCGGGTGATCCGGTACCCAGCAAGGTTACCTTGATCGCCTGGCCGTGGACAGCGACCGGAAGCCAAGCACAGCATGACAAGATGATTCCAATTGTTGCGCGAGTCATCTTTGATCCCTCTTCCCGTCGCGGGGGTTGTCTCTGGAGACAGCCTACCAAGGTGGCTACCCTCATTTATCAGGCATTTGTCCGTGCCATGGACAGGAACGAATCGTAACAACTATGTACTTGGCGAAGTGTGTCGCCGCCAAACTTCTCCAGGAAGGCGCGGGCGATTTCGAAGGCCACGACATTTTCGACCACTACGCTTGCCGCCGGGACGGCACATACGTCGCTGCGCTCGTAATCCGACCGCTCCGGCTCAAGTGTCACCAGGTTGACGCTGTCCATCCCTTGCAACAGCGTGCTGATGGGCTTCATGGCCGCCCGCACCACGACCGGCTGTCCGTTGGTCATCCCGCCTTCCAGCCCGCCCGCATGATTCGATCGCCGCGTAAAGCCGAGGCAAGGTGTTTCTCGCAGCTTGGCGTCATAATCGATTGGATCGTGCACCTGCGATCCCGGACGTCCGCCTACCCCGAATCCATCGCCAATCTCCACGCCCTTGATCGCCTGCACCGAGCCTACCGCCTGCATCAAGCGGCCATCGAGCTTGTCCTGCCAGCGCATGCAACTGCCTAAACCCGGCGGCAGGCCGTGCACCTGCACTTCGACCACGCCCCCGACCGTGTCCTTGTCAATTTTGGCCTGACGAATCTCTTCAATCATCGCTTCTGCGGCTGACGCGTCCGGGCAGTAGGCTTCGTTCCCATTCCGCGCCTCGCGCAACTCACACACGCCAAAGCCAAACGGGACGCTGCCAACCACTTTTCCGATCTGCACCACATATCCCACGATATCGATCGCAAACTCCCGAAGCAGCGACCGAGTCAGTGCCCCCGCCGCCACCCGCGCCGCCGTCTCCCGCGCCGAGGCCCGCTCGATGACATCACGGCAATCCGTGGTCATCCACTTCAATGCTCCGGCGAGGTCCGCATGTCCCGGGCGGGGCCGGTGAATCGCCGGTGCATCATCGATTCGAAAATCCTTGTTCGCAATTTGCAACACGATCGGCGAGCCGATCGTGATTCCCCGCCGCACTCCAGATAAGACCGCCACGCGATCCTGCTCGATCTTCATCCGTCCGCCGCGGCCATAACCTCCCTGCCGCCGCTTCAACTCTGCGTCGATCCATTCGACGTCGACGTTCAGCCCCGCAGGCATTCCTTCCAGGAGCGCAATCAGCGAATGGCCGTGCGACTCGCCTGCGGTGCGATAATCGAGTGCAGTCATCGCCGCGCCCCCTGCGATTGTGCGACCTCTTCGACTTCCGAGACCCGGGTATGCTTGTTCATCAAAGAAAGTGCGGCATCGCCGGAGAATTCCTGCACACGGCCGCTGGGCCACCGGATCGTGATCTTTGGAATGGACGCCGATTCGGGAACGCCAAAATGGACGGCATGCTCTGATTGAGAGGCAAAACCCATGCCCCCTTGAACTTCGCGAACCATCTGCCCGCCATCAGTCGTTACCGTGACGCGGGCCCCCACGGCATCGGAAGTCGAAGCCAGTGTTCGATTGCCGATAGTCATGGGCAGGTCCGGTCGGCCCGCCAGTTTCAACCATATGAACCCGCCAGGCTTGTGAGAGCGCTTCGAACTTTCATTGACATAGTAGGTTGAGGGAGCACCTTGATTCGCGATATACATATCAAGCAAGCCGTCGTGGTTGAAATCCGCCATCGCTATCCCGCGTCCGTTGTATGTGTCGGTAATTCCGGATTGTTCTGCGACTTCGACGAACGCGGGTGTCATCGTTCCGTGCGCAACATCTTCCCCCCCCCGTTGTCTCCCCCCTGCCTCGTTGCCTCGTTGCCTCGTTGCCTTGTTGCCTTTTTCCGTCTGTGCCTGTTGGATGAACAGCCGGCTGAGGTCGCGGCCTGAAAGATCGCGGTCGCCCATCACCGGCCAGTCACGCGAGTCGGCGGTCTGATTCTTCGTCTGCGTCACCATTTCCTGAATCGCGAACCAGTAGTTGCGTTTGAGATCGCCGGTTACGAACCCGTTGACGGTGAAGATGTCCATCAGGCCGTCGTTGTTAAAGTCCGCGAACTTTCCGCCCCACCCCCATCCGCCGTCGTGCGTGCCGGTGATCTCGCCGACGTTGCGGAAACCGCGCCCGCCCGGACAGGAGGGATTGAGGCAATTGAGCCAGAGCATATTACCTTCGTCCGTCTTGTAGCTGCGTTCCAGGATGTTGGTCACGTAGATATCGAGGTACCCGTCGTTGTTAACGTCGCCCATGTCCACGTTCATGCCCTTCCACCAGTCGTTGCCCACGCCGGGGTGGCCCTTGGGATCGACCACGATGCGAAAACGCGGCTGGTCTTCGGTGGCGCCGGTGTTGAGGTAGAGCTCGTCGGGACCAAAGTCGTTGGCGATATACAAATCGGGCCAGCCGTCGTTATTGAGATCACCCGACCCGACGGAAAGGCACCAGCCGCCGCGCGTCAGCCCTGCGGCCTGGCTGACTTCTTCGAAACGCACAGTGCCAGGCTCTGACACATTGCGGTACAGCACGTTGCGTCCGCCGTTGCGGGCATGGGTGAAGGTCTCGTGCATGACGCGGGTGCTGCGCGGGTTCCATAAGTCGTTGCGAACTTCTTCTTCGGTTTTATCGTCGATCACCGTCTCGGCGAAATAATTTCCGACCAGCAAGTCCAGCCGACCATCGCGGTCATAATCAACAAACGTTGCGCCGTTACCATAACCCCAGTAATCCACCCCGGCGTCGCGGCTGATGTCCGTAAATCTTCCCCCGTCAGTCTGGCGAAAGAGTTGATTCGGTTCGGCCCACTTCACGACATAGAGATCAAGCCGCCCATCATTGTCTACGTCGCCCCACACGGCGTGCATGGATGCACCTTCTGGGTTGCCGCACTCCACCCCGGAGCCGCTGGTTGTGTCTTCAAATGTCCCGTCGCCGCGATTGCGAAACAAGCGGTTGGTGTGGCCGCGCCCGCTGTTGGTCACGTAAAGGTCAGCGAATCCATCGTTGTCATAGTCGGCGGCCGCAGCAGCAGCACCAACGGACGAAAGCCACGGCATGATGTTGGCGAAGTCGTCGGACAGCCTCACCATCGAGTGATGGTTCAAACATCCGCTTTGCGCCGCTCGTTCAACGAAAGAAACGTTCACGCTCTTGATGGTCTGTTCGCGCGGACGCAGCCACCACGACCCAGCGGCCAACACCCCAATCATTAATAAGAGGCGGATGAGAAAAAACACGCTTGGTTGTCTCACATCTGTTCGATCGTCTCGATCCCGAGGAGGAAAAGTCCGAGTTTCAGCGTACGGGCGGTCAGATCGCAAAGCCGCAGCCACGAGAGCCGTAACGACTCCGGCGTGGCGTCGATGACCCGGACACCCAGCTTCTTGTCGTAAAAGCGGCTGAACGATTTCGCCAGCTCATACAAATAATCAGTCAGCACGTTTGGACGCAACTCTCTTTCGACAATCGCAAACTTTTCCGCGAATTGTGTCAGCACTTTGGCCAGCGCGATTTCCGTTGGATGTTCCAGAGTGATCGGCGCATCAGTCGGCAAGTTCGCGAAATCGATCCCCGCCTTGCGCCCAATCGAGCGAATCCGCGCGTATGCGTACATCATGTAGGGGGCCGTGTTCCCTTCGAGCGAGAGCATCGTATCGATATCGAACGTGTAGTCGCTACTGAGCGAGTGGGAGAGGTCGAAATATTTGATCGCACCCAGCCCCACGACTTCGGCCACCTGCTCGGTCTGCACCGACTTCGACGGGGCGGCGTCCTCATCCGTCGTGACTCGGCTTTCGATGACTTGCCGGGCACGAGCGACGGCCTCGTCGAGGAGGTTTTTGAGTTTGATCGTGCCGCCCTCGCGGGTTTTGAAAGGCCGGCCCCCGGGCGCCAGCATGTTGCCAAAGCCCAGGTGCTGCATGCGCACGCCGGGCCCGATTTTCGCCACCCTGGGAGCGGCGGCAAAGAGCATGTCGAAGTGCTGTTTTTGGGAGAGTCCAACGACGTAAATGATCCGCGTGGCTTGCAGCGCTTCCACGCGATGAATAATGGTTGCCAGATCGGAAGTTGCATAATTAAATCCGCCGTCGGACTTGCGAACGATGATGGGAAGCGGTTCGCCTTCGCGGGTGGTGAATCCTTCGGGGAAAATGCAAAGCGCGCCGGCGCTTTCGCGGATGGCGGGATCAGTGCCGCTGTCGCGCTTCTGCTCCAGCCGCCGCACGACTTCGTCCATGAGATCGTTGTAGAAGCTTTCGCCGCGATCGATGAGCTGCACGCCCAGCCGTTTGTAAATTTCATGGCAATGCCGCAGCGATTCGTCACAGAAGGCCTTCCAGATCAACCGGACGGTCGGATCGCCTTTTTGAAGCGCGACTACGGTCTCGCGCGACTCTTCGCGAAATCTTTCGTCGGCGTCGAAAAGTGTTTTGGCCCGTACGTAGAAAGATTCGAGGTCGGCGATTTCGATCGAATCGGGCCGGGCGATAATGTCGAGCTTGATGCGCCGCAAGTACGCGACCAGCATGCCGAACTGCGTGCCCCAGTCGCCCACGTGATTTTCGCGAACGACATTGTGCCCCGCGAACTCCAGCACCCGGGCCACGCAGTCGCCGATCACCGTACTGCGCAGGTGCCCCACGTGCATTTCTTTGGCGAGGTTCGGACTCGATAGATCCACTACGACGGTTTCAGGATGCGTGGTCGCCGCAATTCCTACGCGATCGGGTCGTTGCAATCCACCCTGAAGAGGGAGGATTTCTTTCAACATCATTGCGAGGAACTTGGGTTTAAGTCGCAAATTGATGAAGCCGGGGCCTGCAATCTCCGGCGCGTCGCAGACATCTTCGATCCGCATGTCGGCAATGATCTGTTCAGCGACTTCGCGCGGCTATTTTCCCAGCCGCTTGGCCAACCCCAAGGC
>JBKJYI010000124.1:0-3058 GCA_046715855.1 Phycisphaerae bacterium | reverse complement strand
CCACTACCTCCCGCGAAAATTCAAAACCGCCATCGCCATGGCCGACGACAACTGCGTTGACGTCTACAACAATGACGCGGGATTGATCGCCATCCTGGACGGGGAAAAAATCGCAGGCTTTAACGTGCTCGTTGGCGGCGGCATGGGCATGACCCACGGCAAGGCCGACACGGTCGCCCGCCTCGCCGAGCCGGTGGGCTTCGTCGGACCCGAGCACGGCGCCGAAGCCGTCCGCACCATGGCTGCCATCTTCCGCGACTTCGGCAACCGCGCCGACCGGCGGCACGCGCGCATCAAATATCTTATCAACGAGCGCGGCATCGAATGGTTCCGCGATGAATTCCGCCGCCGCGCCCTCTTCGACCTCGCCGACTCGCACCCGCTCCCGCGCCCGGTTTTCCATGACCATCTCGGTCGCCATCCGCAGGGCGACGGCCAATGGTTCTACGGCGTCTACATCGAAAACGGCCGAATCGCCGACCGTGAAGGCTCGCAAACGAAAACCGCCTTTCGAACCATCGCCGCACGCTTCAGCCCGTCCGTGACGCTCACCGCCCAGCAAAACATTCTCTTCACCGGCTTGAGCGAAAGCGCCGTCGCTGACATCGAACTCATTTTGAAAGATAACGGCGTCAAAACCACAAACGAACTTTCCGCCGTCCGCCGATTCTCCATGGCCTGCCCTGCACTACCCACCTGTGGTCTGGCGATGGCCGAGTCCGAACGGCTCATGCCCAGCGTTGTGGATATGTTTGAGCACGAACTGACTTTGTTGGGTCTGCGCGATGCCCCGCTGACCATGCGCATGACCGGCTGTCCTAACGGCTGTGCCCGGCCTTACACCGCGGACATTTCGTTTGTAGGCCGCCGCCCCGATGTCTACCACGTGTACGTCGGCGGTGGCATGGAAGGGGATCGCGCCGTCGATTTGTTTGCGGCCGACGTCGCCGTCGCGGACCTCGTCCCGTTGCTGCGACCACTATTGCAGAAGTACGCCACCGATCGCCGCAACGGAGAAAATCTGAGCGACTACTATCAGCGATTGCTGGGGCGCACCGAAACGCGAACCGCGATCACCGGCCGCGAAACCCCGACGAAAGACCTGGTCCAACTGGCGATAGCGCACTAGATCGAGACTGGCGTCCCGTGAGGGACGCGGCGACAATAGCCCAGCATTTCAATGCTGGGTTGGAAATCACCGGGAAAGATCAAAGACCGTAGGCACGACTGAACTCAGATGGTCCGACCTTCCCATTGAGTTGAACGGACTTGCAAACCCCATGACCAACCGACTCCTTTACATCGGCATCACCCACGAAAGCGCCCCGTTGGCCATTCGTGAGAGCCTGCGCCCTGACCTGCCCCAGCGCCGCGCCATCCTCGAACGCCTGGCCGATATCGCAGCCGGCCGCCTGGTACTCTCCACCTGCGAACGCTTCGAGCTCTACGCCATGACCGAGTGCACGGACACTGCAACCTGGGTTCGCCTGCTGGCCAACTGGTTCCACCTGCCTGCACCGCTCATCGCCAGACATGTCCAATCTTTGCAGGGCATTGGCGCCGCGAGGCATTTTCTTCGCGTGGCTGCCGGCCTCGAATCGCGCATCATCGGAGAAGCGCAAATACTCGGGCAAGCCCGCGATGCGTTTCTTCTGGCTCAATCCAACGGCTCGCTTGATGCCCATCTCAACGCACTGGGTCGCGCAGCCATTGGCGCCGGAAAGCGAGTTCGAACCGATACAACCCTCAATGCCGAAGCCCGATCCATCGCGACCATAACGTTGGACCATCTCACCCGCACAACCGGAAGTCTCATCGGGAAATCCGTCTTACTTCTCGGAACCGGCAACCTCGCCCAGGTCGTCGCCGCCGAACTTCTTCATCGAAAATGCGCCACCATTCTGACCGGTCGCAATGCGCAGCGCGGTGCTCTGCTCGCGAAGAAAATGGAAGCCTCCTTCGAGGCCGTGGACCACCTTCCCGCATTACTGGCCCGCACGGATATCGCCATTGCCTGCACGTCCTCCCCAACCTACATCGTGCATCCTGCAGTCCTGAATCCCGAGAAACCTTTGGTTCTCATTGATCTCGCGGTGCCGCGAAATGTGGACCCGGAAGTCGCCCGTGTGCCGGGCGTGCGCCTCTGGGACATCGACCAGTTGGTCGCCGCTCAGCCCATCGCGCTCAATGGCCTGACGGCCGCCAACGCCATTGTCGAAGAAGAGCTCGCCAAATTTGTGCGCTGGACCCGCGAGCGAACCGCCGCGGCGCGCATCGCCTCGCTCCTGCAGTCGCCGGATGCAGGGTTGGCCGCTGACCTTCACCGCCGCATTGAACGCATCAAGGCGGAGGCCGCGGCATGAAGATGACCGCTTTAGTGCTGGCCGCCCACGGCTCGCGGCACGAACCCCCCGTGAACCAGCAAGTGCGCAAATGGGCCGCTCAAGCTGCCCAGCACACCTGCTTCGACGAAGTAGCCGTCGCCTTTCATCAAGGCTCACCGACGTTCGCTGAAGTCCTCGACACCCTTGTCGCGGATCACGTCACCGTCGTCCCGGTCATGACCAGCGCCGGCTATTACAGCGACACCGTGCTCCCTCGCGAGTTGGCCCGCAACAGCCGTTTTTCTGAAATTGCGATTCGTCAAACCGCTCCCTTGGGCTTGCATCCGGCCATCCCCCGCTTAATCGCCGATCGGGCCAAGGTGGTGCTGAACACTCACGATTTCGCACAAGCATCGCACCAGGATGTTGCGCTCGCCATCGTCGGCCACGGCACTCCGCGCCACCCCGCTAGCCGCAGCTCGACGTTTTCCGTCGCACAAGAACTGCGGGCCGAGCATAATTTCGGAGAAGTAATCCCCGTATTCCTCGATGACGAACCCAAAATCGAGTCCTTGCTGGCGTTGACCCCCAAGCCATCCATCATCGTCATTCCCTTCCTCATCGCCGCCGGACCGCATGCCATCTCCGACATCCCGAGGCGCATCGGTCCAACGATCGCCCGCCGACGCGTGATTTATGATGTGCCGTTGGGAACCTACCCGGAAATAATCGAC
>JBKJYI010000123.1:0-3308 GCA_046715855.1 Phycisphaerae bacterium | reverse complement strand
ACCCAGAGGACATTTCGGATCTCAAGCCTGACGAAATTGCGGGGCGCTCGCGACGGATGGAATTCCTCATCCACGCATTGGGGCGCACAGAGCAACCCGAGGCCGTTGCTCCGCTCATCAAGATCGTGACGGTGAACCGTGAGCCCTATCTTCCAGCGGCGCTTCAGGAACTCGGCAACCTTCGTGCGCTTCCCGAAGCTCGCTCTGCGTTAGATGATATCGCTCAGTTGGTTAGCCGTTCACCGCGGCCTGAGACAGCCATGGTCGCGGCCACCGCCCTGTCCGTATTGGCGGCGCCCGGCGATCAAGCCGTCATCGACGCCTTGAAGTCATTGATGTTTTCGCAGGAAGGAGAAGTGGCGTGGTCCGCTGCCATGGCTTTGGCACGACTCGGGGACGCCAGCGGACGTACTGTCCTGATGGACATGCTCGACCGCAAATTCTGGGAAAGCGGTGATCGCTTCGAAAAGACCGACGAGAGCGGCAAAGTGCTTCGCTACCCGATGCCTCCACAGCGAATTCAGGCTCTGTTAATCGCGGCCATTGACGCCGCTTCGCACCTGCAGGATGAGACCTTGTGGGAAGCCATCGAAACGCTAAAGTCTGATCCGATTCCCAGCGTTCGCACCAAGGCAGCGGACGTCGCGACGCGGCGCACCGCCACTGCAGCGAACGGTTGACGAGGAAATACGCATGCCAACCAAAGAAATGGTGACCAAGGTCTGGATCGAGCCAGGCTGCATCGTATGCGATGCATGCGAGACAGCGTCGCCCGACGTTTTCGAAGTTCTGGACGACACTTGCATCATTCGTCCGGCAGCACTCACCGCTGAGTTTACTCGTCCCCGTACCGAAAGCATCAAAGATGCGGCCGCTGAGTGTCCCGTCGATGTCATCAAGTATGAACTCGTGCCGATGGAAGTTTCTGAAGCCGAAGCTGCGGCTGCCCCGGCGCCTACCGCCGCGGTGGCTGACGCCGCAGTCGCGCCTGCCGTTGCTGTTCACGCCGAGAAACCCAAGATACATGCCGCACCTGCCGCGACCAAGGCTGCGCCATCGGCTGCTGCCGCGGCACCTGCGAAAGTGTCCGCGAAGGCTCCTGTGGCCGGAGCGGCCGACCCCGCCATCGCTGCATTGCTGCGAGCGGCTACATCGCGTGGAGGCATTGCTGCCATCGAACATCGCGGGCAGTCCGTCCCGGAAAGCATTGATGCGCTGCGAAAGGCCGATCCTCGCGATCTTCCCCCGGATGCGCGGCAGGCAAAAATCGAGGAAGCCGCCAAGAAAATTCGTCAGGAAGGCGACGTTTCGCGTCGCGCGTTCATCAGCAGCGCAGCACTTGGCATCGGGTGGTTCGCCTTCGGCGTCGGCACGGCGATTTCCGCAGGACCTGCGTTTGGGCGGTTCATGATGCCCAACGTGCTGGAAGAGCCCGATCCGCGGGTTCGCGTGGGCAAGCTGCAGAAATATGTAGAGATGGAGCCCGGCGCCGTGAACGAGGATTACAAGCCTCAGGGCATCTGGATGATCCGAGAGACGGATCGGATCGCAGCCTTGAGCATCATCTGCACGCACCTGGGTTGCATTCCGAACTGGCTGCCCAACGATCGCAAGTTCAAATGCCCGTGTCACGGCAGTGGCTACAAGCCCAGTGGCATCAATTTTGAAGGCCCGACGCCGCGCCCGCTCGAGCGCTTTCGCATTACCATCGAGGACGGCGTTGTCGTGGTGGACAAGAGCAAGAAATTTCAATACGAGTTGGGCCAGTGGGACGCGGCGGGAAGCTATCTGACGGTATAAGAAAAATTAAACGATAAAGTTCAAAGTTCAAAAAGTAACAGTGTGTCGTAAGCCGGAAAAGGTTTTAAGGGTAGCGCAGAGAAGTCAGGAGAATAGTCCAAAGTTCACAGCAAGGATCATATTGCTGTCTGTGAACTTTGAACTTTGAATTTTAATGTTTGCTCGTTTTGGTGACTGGGTCCGCGAAGGACAAATCTGGGGAAGCATCTTCCGCCACGGCATTCCGCGCGACCGGCGCACCCGGGCGATGGCGGTCCTCAGCAACGTATTTCTCCATTTGCACCCTGTCGCGGTGCGAAAGAGCGGCATCCGTCTGTCGTTTACCTGGTGCATGGGCGGGCTGACCTTTTTCCTCTTCCTCGTCGAGATCGTCACCGGCGTGCTGCTGATGTTTTACTACCGCCCAACGGTCGAGTACGCCTACTTCGACATCCAGGGCTTGCGTGCCCACGTCACGCTTGGTTTGCTCCGCGAGCTGCATCGATGGGGCGCGCATGCCATGATCATCACCATCTGGCTGCACATGCTCCGCGTGTTTTTGACAGGCAGCTATAAGCCCCCGCGAGAATTCAACTGGAGCGTCGGCGTCATTTTGCTCGTGCTTACACTGCTGCTTTCGTTCACCGGCTACTTGCTCCCGTGGGATCAGCTGGCCATGTGGGCGATCACAGTTGGTTCTAACATGGCCCGGGCCACCCCTGGGGCCGGTTCGGAAGGGCCGCTTTCTTCATTCATTCAGATCGGCGGCGTGCCGCTGGTTCATGCGGGCGATGACGCGCGGTTCGGATTGCTCGCGGGCACCTTTGTCGGCCCCAACGCGCTGCTTCGCTTTTACGTCCTGCACTGCGTGTTTATTCCGGTTGTGGTGACGGTTTTGCTGGCGATCCATTTTTGGCGGGTGAGAAAAGACGGTGGGATCAGCGGTCCGTTGTAATTGTCGAATTGCGATTGTCGATTGTCGATGAAATGAGTTTCGCGGAACCAACCAGCCTTATCGCGGCGGCATCGGTGTTCGACCCGATTAAGGACGCCATCAACTGGGCGTCGCAGCCCGCGCCATTCCTGATTTTTTCGGTTGCCGCCCTGACGATTTTTCTGGTCGGATACCGGGTTTTCACCAAGCCCGTCGTGGCCATCCCCCTGGCTGCGTTTTTTAGCATTGCCTTCATCGTCAGTTGCTTCGACCCCAATTTTCTTGCCATCGTCAAGAAAGCCGACAACGTCCCCATTGTCATGATGATGGTGGGTGTCGGCTTCTTCCTGTGGCTCTCGTTTCGCCAGGCGGCCATCAACGACCATCGCATGGAAAGCGGCGAGCCGCTCATTGAGGCCGGCGCCGACGACAAGGTGTTGGTCTGGCCCGACCTGGTTTACTCGGAATTGATCGCGCTGGTTCTGTTCACCGCATTCCTGACCGTTTGGGCGATTGTATTGCGCGCCCCGCTGGAGCAACCGGCCGACCCCAACGTGGCGCCGAACCCGGCCAAGGCGCCGTGGTACTTCCTCGG
>JBKJYI010000122.1:0-5719 GCA_046715855.1 Phycisphaerae bacterium | reverse complement strand
GACATGGGCGGCGGGATGCTTCCGGGGAAGAAGGTCAAAGCGGTGCTGCCGGGCGGCGCGTCGATGGGAGCGCTGACTGCGGCGGAACTCGACATGAAGATGGATTTTGAGGACCCGCGCAAGTACGGACTGCTGGGACTAGGGACTGCTGCGGCGGTAGTGATCGATGAGGCCACTGACATGCGCGTGGTGCTGCGAAACATGGCTCGCTTCTATGGCACGGAGTCCTGCGGGCAATGCACGCAGTGCCGCGAGGGAACGGCGTGGATGCAGAAGATCGCGACGCGGATCGCGGCCAACGCCGGACGGATCGAGGATTTGGACATCATTCTCGAAACTTCGCGGAACATGGGTATGATGCCGGGCCTGAGCATTTGCGGGTTGCCGGATGGCGCGACGTACCCGATTGAGACGATTATCAAGAAGTTTCGTGGGGAGCTGGAAGCGGCGATCAAGGCTCAGCCGCCGGAGCGGGCGAGACGGGTCTTAAGCGTGTTGAACTGAGGTTGGATAGCCATCTAAGAAGTAACGGGGACCGGCCATGTCAGAAAAGAGGAAGCATCAAAGGCAAGTGATCAAAATGCAAAGCACGGGTAATTCACTTTCGCCTACAGGATCAAAGATTTTGCGATCATTTGAAGGCCTAGGTTCCACAGAAGAACAAATAATGGTCTTTGCTCGATTGTCACGGATTGTTGCGGACGCGATTGAAGAAGACCGGATCGATCATGAACTGATTGAGAAGAATCGACATGAAGAGGCTGACGGCACGCCTTGGGAAGAAGTTCGCCGTGAACTTGGCCTGGACAAGATACGCAAATCCGGCAAGAGACGATGAGTTATTCCGTCGTCCTGTCCGGCCCCGCGAAACGGCAATTACGTGATCTGCCGGCGAGCATGGTCGGACGGGTTGATGAAGCGATATCGAAGCTTCGGTTGAATGCACGACCAGTTGGCGTCAAGAAATTGTTGGGACCTAAACAGCGCTTTCGAGTTCGAGTTGGTACGTATCGGATAGTGTATGAAATCGATGATCAAAATCGACGAGTATTGGTTGTTCTGATCGTGCATCGCAAGGACGCATATAAAAAGCACATCGCATAAACAGGCATTCATGGCGAAAATCACCATTGACAACAAGACGATTGAGTGCCGGGAGGGGATTCCGGTGCTGCAGGCTGCGCTGGAGGCGGGCTGGGATGTGCCGCACTATTGCTATCACCCGGGACTGTCGATCGTCGCGTCGTGCCGGCTTTGTTTGATGGAGATGATGGCGCCGAATCCCAAGACGCAGGAACTTTCCTGGTCGCCCAAGCTTGCCCCATCGTGCCAGACGCCGGTCAAGGATGGGCTGGTATGCCGCTTCGATTCGGAAAAGGTTCGCGACAATCAAAAAGATTGCATGGAGTTTTTCCTGCTGAATCATCCGCTGGACTGTCCGGTATGCGACCAGGCCGGTGAATGCTATCTGCAGGATTACAGTTACAAATTCGGCACGCCGGCTTCGCGCATGGTGGATCAAAAACTCAAGAATCCCAAGAAGGACATCGGGCCCAAAACACTGCTTTATCAGGACCGGTGTGTGATGTGCACACGGTGCGTGCGGTTCGCGGACGAGATTTCCGGCACGCACGAGCTGTGTACAGTCAATCGCGGGGCGCGAATGGAAATCGATGTCTTCCCCGGGCTTCCGCTGGACAATCCCCTTCAAGGGAACGTAGTTGACCTCTGCCCGGTTGGGGCGTTGCTGGACAAGGATTTCCTTTTTAAACGCCGCGTGTGGGAGCTGAAGGGTACGCAGTCGACGTGTTCGCGGTGTGCGACGGGTTGCTCGATTCGCGTAGATCACGCCGACAACACGGTGTACCGGCTCAAGCCGCAGTACAACCCCAAAGTCAATCAGTGGTGGATGTGCGACGAGGGCCGTTTTGGCTGGAAGTACGTGCATCATCCTGAGCGCATCAAATCGCCGGTTGTTCGTCGCGGACAGGAAAGCGCCCGCCTGGAATGGGACGATCTTGCGGAGATCATGCGTTTTCGCTGGGAGGAGCACGTCAAGCGTCAGGGCGATGAAAGTGTCGCGGCACTGCTTTCGCCCTGGATGGCCTGCGAAGAGGCTTGGCTGTTGATTCGGTTCCTGCGCGAGGTTGCTCCGCAATGCACGCTGGTGCGCGGGCCGACGCCGGTGGTTGGTGAAGATCAGACGTTCCCGCTGGGCGCGACCGGCGAGGCGATCAAGTTTACGATTTCGAAAGAGAAGTGCCCGAATCGGCGCGGCATCGAGGCGCTCATCGAAGGGAGCGGCGGACGGACCTTGTCTTACGAGGATTTTCGAACGCGGGCGGCGAAGGGTGAATTCAGCGCGGCGTGGATTGTGGGGGGATACCCGGAGCCGTGGGTCGATAAAGAGCTGGCCAAGTGCGCGGAGAAAATTGAATTTCTGGTGGTGCAGGACATTTTTGAAAACGAGTTGACGGCAGCGGCGAAGTTTGTGCTGCCGGGTTGCGCGTGGGTGGAGCGCGAGGGAAGCTTCATGAACATCGCCGGTCTCGTTCAGCCATTCGAGCGGGCGATCGACGTTCCTGACGGCGCGAAGCGCGATGGACAGTATTTGTATGATTTGGCGGGGTTTACGGGGCTTTTTCGGGCGGCAAAAGTTCGAGAGCTGATGGCCGAGGCGATGCCGGCATTTGCCGGGACAGTGGACGCGCCGGCACTGGCCGCGCACGCTCATTAATCAACCATGCGCGAATTTTTGACCAGTCAATTCGGTGTCAGCGTGCTGCTGGCCGTCGTCGTGTTTGCGGTGATGAACGGCGCGGTGGCGTATTGCATTTATTACGAGCGGAAAATCGCTGCGTGGACGCAGGACCGCCCGGGGCCCAATCGCGTGGGGCCGTGGGGACTTTTGCAGCCGATTGCGGACGGGGCCAAGTTCCTATTGAAAGAAGACGTGGTTCCGAATCACGTGGACAAACCACTTTTTGTGCTGGCGCCGGCGCTCATTTTCGTTGTGGGGTTTGTGGGGTTCGCGGCGATTCCGTGGGGAGGGAAACTTTCGCTCGGCGACCGGCTGGTTGATGTACAAGTGGCCAATCCGGACATTGGCCTGCTGTACATACTTGGAGTTACTTCGCTGAGCGTCTATGGAGTGGTACTGGGCGGGTGGTCGAGCAATAGCAAGTATTCGTTTTATGGTGCGATACGGGCAACGGCTCAAATGCTGAGCTATGAGATCCCGCTGGGCCTGTGCATATTGGTTGTCGTTCTGACTCTGGGGACGCTGCGGCTGGAGACGATTACGCTGGAGCAGACGGGGTACTGGGGCGGCTGGCTTCCGCAGTGGAATGTTTTTCTGCACCCTATTGCCTTCGTGGTCTTGTTTATTTGTGCGCTGGCCGAGGCCAATCGCACGCCTTTCGATCTTGCCGAGGCCGAGCAGGAGCTTGTCGGCGGGTATCATACGGAATACAGCGCCCTGAAATTCGGCATGTTTTTTCTGGCCGAGTATGCGCACATGCTTACGAGTAGTGCATTTATAGCGGTGCTTTTTCTGGGGGGCTGGCACTTTCCGTGGTTTGCCTGGACGCAGCCGGAAGCGACGCAGTGGTACGAGGTGCTGGCGAAGATGGCGGTGTTGTCGATGAAGATCGCGGCGTTTCTTTTCTTCATGATGTGGATTCGCTGGACGATTCCCCGCTTTCGGTTTGATCAACTCATGCGCCTGGCGTGGCAGGGTCTGATCCCGGTGATGCTGGCCGTGTTCGTGCTCACGGTCGCACTGCTTTATCTTGGCCGGCATCGGGACCCGCTCTGGGCGCTGGGCGGCAATCTGGTAATTTTCGTCTCCGCGATGATTTACTCATCGGTTCGCGGCCTGGCGTCCACCGGGCGGCAGCGAAACATGCCTTCGATGGAGCGGGCCGCGGGTCAGCTTGGTCTGTTGGGTACTCCTTGAACTTCCAGTACGATTCGCCGGGATTGTCATGATCAAGGACGAAGACATTCTGGAGATCGATTCGCCGGAGCTGACGGCGGCGGAAAGGCTTTATTTGCCGCAGATTCTAAGCGGGATGAAGACCACGATTCAGCATGTGGCCAGGAGCATCACGGGCAAGACGCTTACGGTGCAGTATCCTGAGCAGCAGCGGGAGATGCGCATCGACAATTATCGCGGCATCCACCGCCTCAATCGCGATTCGGATGGGCGGGTGGCGTGCGTGGCGTGTTTCATGTGCTCGACGGCGTGCCCGGCGCATTGCATTCATATTGAGGCGGGCGAGTCGCCCTGGCCTGACCGCGAAAAGTATCCGGTGAAGTTCGACATCGACGAGCTTCGATGCATCTATTGCGGGATGTGCGAGGAGGCGTGTCCGGTGGATGCGATTGAGCTGACCAGCCAGATGGATCTGGTTGGGCGGACTCGCGATGAGATGATCCTCGACAAGGAAGAGCTTTTGGCGATCTTTGACGAGACCAAAACAGCGGAACCTCGCAAAAACCCGAAAATTACAGGCTATCCGGAAACCGGCGATCCTGCCGCTCATCAACCTCATGCGGACGCTCACGAGGGACCCTGATGAGCCAGTCCACCATTTATGCGCTCTATTGTTTGTTCGCTCTGGGTGGCATGGCGTTGGTTTGCCTCATGCCCAGCGGCGAGGGCCGACGCACAACCATTGGTATTTTTCTTGGGGTCGCCGCAGTTGTTGGCTTGATGGCGCTTTTGGCCACACAGGGCCAGGTCGCGGACAATCCGCGCACTTTGTTTTACGTGTTCTCGGTGATCGCCTTGATTGCGGGCGTGCGCGTGATCACGCATACCAAGGCTGTTTACAGCGCGCTTTATTTCGTGCTGGTGGTGATTGCGACGGCCGCGATTCTGGTGCTGCAGTCAGCTGAGTTTCTGGCTGTGGCGCTGGTCATTATTTATGCGGGGGCGATTCTGGTCACGTATCTGTTTGTGATCATGCTGGCCCAGCAACCGACGACCACTTTGTATGATCAGAACGCGCGGGAGCCGCTGGCGGCGGTGCTGGTTGGGTTCGTGCTCGTCGCGATTATCGCTGGACAATCCGGTACCACAAAGCGGTCGATCGAAGAACGATCGCAGTTGACGCTTGCGTCCGATGCAGCTTCACCCGAAGAGTCCGAGCTTGCTGCGAGCAATACGCTCTCGCTGGGCGCGCTTTTGTTCACGCGGTACGTGGTGGTTGTCGAGTTGGCGGGCATCTTGCTGCTCGTGTCCATGGTCGGGGCGATCGCACTTTCGCGGAAGCGGATTGACTCCGACGTGCAATGGCCCAGGCGTCCGCTGGGGCAGATCGGGAAGGAGGTCGAGCCTTTCTGATGCCCGAGCTGACGGAATATTTGATCGTGGGGGCGGCATTGATTGCGCTGGGGCTGGTGGGGTTTTTGACGCGCCGCAACTTGATCGTGATCTTTCTTTCGACCGAGCTAATGTTTCAGGGAATCGTGGTTTGCGCGGTGGCATTTGCGCAATTTCACCAGAACCTCGAAGGTCAGGCGATGGCACTTTTTCTGCTGGTCATTGCCGCGGTGGAGGCCGGGCTGGCGCTGGGGATGATTGTGCTGCTCTTCCGCAGGAATGGGACACTCGACGCACAGGCGTGGTCGTCGATGAAGGGCTAGGAAAAGACAAGTTCGAAGTTCGAAATTCGAAGTGCGAAGAAGAGCTTCGAGTCAATGCTCCATATAC
>JBKJYI010000121.1:0-2544 GCA_046715855.1 Phycisphaerae bacterium | reverse complement strand
GGGCGGGCTGGCCGCGTGCACGGCACCCCTGCTCGTCGCGTTTTACGGGGACCATCGGCTTTTCGCCGTCACGATCGCCATCGCCATGGTGTTCCCGCTCACATCGCTGGGCACTCAGCACGAAGCTTTGCTAAAACGGGAAATGAAGTTTCGGCGGCTGGTGACCGTCCGCTTGATTTCGACGATTTTTTCGGTCGCAGTGAGCGTCGCCGCGGCGCTGACCGGTTGGGGCTATTGGTCGCTGGTGATTCAACCGATCGCCCTGGCGGTTTGTGCGACAGCTTTATTTTGGATCGCACTGCCGTGGATGCCCGGGTCGCCTCGCCGTTGCGAAGGTCTGGCGGGCATGCTCGGTTTTGGCGGTGCGCTGACCGCACACGGAATGGTCGGCTACCTGGCCAACAACCTCGATAACATTCTCATCGGACGCCACTGGGGCGAAGTGCCTCTGGGCGTGTATTCAACATCCTACGGACTCATGATGAGGCCCATCTCGCTTGCCGGGTACGGCGTTGGTGAGGCGGCCATCCCGGCACTGTCGCGAGCTGCCGCCACGCCGGGCGAACTGCGACCAACTTTTCGCCGCATGTTCGAGCTGACCTGTCTGCTGGGACTGCCCATTTGTCTTGCGGGAGCCTGGTGGACGAGTGACATCGTCCTGGCACTACTGGGTGCCAAGTGGATCGAGGCCATTCCGATACTGCGCTGGCTGTTCATCGCGGCGTTGCCCCGCATGCTCGGGGTGTGCACCGGCTGGGTCTACGTGGCCACCGGGCGTCCGGGGCGAATGCTTACCTGGCAGATGCTCTGGACGCCGTTCATCGTGCTGGCCTTTGTGCTGGGTCTGCCATACGGCGCAGTCGGCGTGGCCGCTGCATATGCGATCGCCAACTGGATCGGCCTCATTCCGAACTATCTTTACTGCTTCAAGGGCACTTCCATCATCTTACGCGATGTGTGGGTGTCGCTCGTTCGTCCTCTGTCGTGCACAGTGGTTAGCATAACCATAGGAACAATCTTGCCCTGGGCGTTGTCGGCCGGACGGCTTCACTCGGGGGCCCTTCGACTTGGCGCGCGGTTTTCGGTGGCCGTCGCCGCCTATGCCATCGCTACCACGCTATTCATCCCCTTCGTCCACGACAAAATCATGCCCTCGCTGCGCCGCATTCCGCAGACCGAAAAATCCTGAATGCGCGTTGCTTTCGTCATTCCAGGGGGCGGCGGGGGCGGCGTTCGAAGTGTTCTGCGAGTGGCGGGTGGGCTTATGGAACGAGGTCACGAACTCACCATCTACTACCGGGAGGATCGCAGCGATTTCTGGGATAACCTCCGTCGCCTTTATCACGCAATACGATACAAGCGCGGGCGCGGGTGGCTCGGCCATTTCCCGGGCAAGACGGTGCCGTACCGTGTGCTGACGGACGAGGTGGTGAGGGACCACGACGTGATCATCGGCGTGGGTGTCGCAAGCGTGCTTGAATTCGCGGGGCTCCCCGCGCGTTGCGGGATCAAGGTCAACAACAGCCGGGGGATTGAGCCATGGTGCCTCGACGAAATGTACAAGGCGTGGTCATTGTCCGTGCCTCGCATCGTGGTCGGCTCGCATCTGGTCGCGCTCATGCGCGAGGCCGGAAGCGATGATCCCATATTCGTCGCTCCGAATGGGATCGACGCGAAGGATTATTACCCATCTCAGCCGGAATCCGCGCGAGACGGTGTGGGCGCGATTTACCACGGCGCTGAAGTCAAAGACCCTCAATTGATTGTAAGTGTGCTCAAATGCCTCGCTCGGCGGCGTCCGCAGCTTCCGTTTTACGTGTTCAGCACGTTTCCTGATCCCGGCAACCTTCCCGCACGGACCACGTTCGTGCGCTTTCCTTCCCTGGCCGCCGCACGCGACCTCTACTCACGTTGCCAAGTCTGGTTCATGGCCAGCCGCAATGAGGGATTCGGCAATCCGCTGCTGGAGGCGGCCAGTTGCGGGTGCGCGCTAGTGAGCACTGACTGCGGCGGTGCCAGCGACATCATCGAGCATGGGAAAAGCGGATTCATCGTTCCCGTTGGAGACGCGGACGCTTTGGTGTCAACGATTGAGCGATTGCTTGACGATGAAAAACTTCGGCTCGAATTTCGCACCGAGGCAATGAGAACCGCAGGCCGATTCACCTGGGACCACGCCATCGATGTCTTTGAGCAAGCCCTCTTTACTATTGCCTCGGTTTCAGCCGACGGGTTGCTGGAATTTCACGATAAGCCCGGCATTCCTCGAAATGAGCCAATTGTCCAATAGTTTAGCGATCCCGGAACCAGCTGCTTTTAGGCGAGCGCCGGTTTTCTCTTTCGCGCGGGCATGCGCATTTCTTTTCTTGCTGGGCCTCTTCGCATTCTGCTGGATGGACGTCATCCCGTTCGGAGATGAGCTTCAGCAGTTTCCTCGCGCCCTGCACACTCTGGAACCTGCATGGCTGAGCAATGATCTATTTGTCGGCGCGCCGCAAGGAGACCACTGGGTCTTCTTCCAATTTCTCGCCGGGCTGTTTTGGC
>JBKJYI010000120.1:0-6432 GCA_046715855.1 Phycisphaerae bacterium | reverse complement strand
AGACTATGACGCCCTCATGGATGCCGCCAACGAGGCTTGGAAGGACGCGTGCCTGAACACCAAGATCATCCAATCCGTGTGCGCCGCACCCTATTTGGATAGCGCAGTTAATTAATGGGATGCGTATAATATCGCGCCTTTAGGCATGGCCAATATCCTCCTATTGTGAACGCCTTAACATTGCCGCGAAGCTCTCTAGAACGTGTAGTACGACTGGTAATGGTCGCGGATGGGGGTGTCGACGCCGAAGATGGAGGCGAAGAGGGCGGCGCGCATCCACATGCCGTTGCGGACCTGCTGCCAGTAGCGGGCCTGGGGCAGGGCGTCGATGCGCTCGTCGATCTCGTGGCGGCGGGGCAGCGGGTGCATGATGGCCAGGCCGGGCTTGAAGGAGCCGGCCATCTCGTAGGTCAGGCTGTAGGCGTTGTAGTCGATCTTTTTGGACTCGCCGGCCACGTCGTGCTCGTCCTGCATGCGGGTCATGTAGACCGCGTCGCAGTCGCCGATCTGCTTGCGGAGGTCGCTCACGATCTCGAACTCGATGTCGTTCCGCTGGACGTAGTCGAGGATGTCGTCGCCGATCTGCAGTTCGGGCGGGGAGACGAAGAGCAGACGCACGCCGGGGTAGCGGCAGAGGAGGTAGGTGAGCGAGCGGACGGTGCGGCCTCGCTTGAGGTCGCCGACGAAGGCGATGGTTTTGCCGGCGAAGAGATTGCGGGAGTAGTTGCCCGGCGAGCCGCGATCTTTAGATCGCGCGGACTCGGGAATATCGGCGACGTTCCCGGAATCCGAACCTCCGCGCGAACTGAAGTTCGCGGCTCGCTCACCATTTTCGGATTCGGAAAAGGCGCGGTAGAGGGTGTAGATGTCGAGCAGGGCCTGGGTGGGGTGCTGGTCCTTGCCGGAGCCGGCGTTAATGATCGGGATCGTCCGCGGCATGTCGTTGAACATAGTGGCCACGTGCTCGGCGAAGCCCTCCATGGGGTGGCGCATGACGATGGCGTCGAAATACTGGCTGAAGGTGCGGACGGTGTCGTCTTCGGACTCGCCCTTGACCTCGGAGGAGGTGGAGCGGTCGCGGACGGAACTGTAACGCATGCCGATGATCTGGCAGGCGGCGGTGAAGCTGAGGAAGGTTCGCGTCGAGGGCTGGATGAAGTAGAGCATGGCCCGGCGGTGGCTCAGGAGCGTGGTGAGGTAGTTGCTGCCCTGGCGCGAGCCGCTGACGGAGCGGATCATGTCGGCGAGCTGGCAGAGCTGTTCGACGTTGGGGCGGTCGAATTGCTGGGCGAGGACGACGTGAAACGGCTTGTCATTGCGGTTGAGGGCGGCGATGCGATGGGCGGTGTCGGAGGCCGGCTGCTGGATAGTTGTGTTTGCGCTTTGACGCGGGGCGTTTGCGGTCTGCATGGTTCACCTTCTGCCCGTGCGCGCGGCAAGGGCTTTTGTAGGACCATCGACCTCCCTGTCGAAATCTCAAATTTCGTAGTCGAAGAACGATTGATACCAGAACGGGGCGGAAAGTCAAACGCCGAAACGCGGAAACGCCGAAAGCAGAAAGCGGGAAGCAGAAATCAGAAGGCAACGAGGCAACGAGGCAGCAAGGCAACAAGGCGGGTGAACGAGGTGAAATTGTCGTTTTCACCGCTCCAGAGTACAGTTCGGTGGTCGATCGTTCTGGTCAAGCTCGCGTTGCGTGGGCGGGACGATTCAGGTCATATCACGGAGGACATCTCATGGCTCAGTTGCGCAGTATTACCCCTACCGGCAAGCTTTTTCTTGCCGCCGTCACCCTGGCAGCGATTGTGAATTTTTCTTCGAGCCAGGCCCAGATCGAAAAAGCGGATCATGGGCACGGTGGGCATGGCGATCATGGGGCCAATAAAAACTCGCCGAACTGGACGCCGGTCAACCAGATGCATCTCTACTTGTGTGCGTTTCATATTTCGAAGGAGAACCCGAACTTTCAAGTGGAGGCGCATCATTTCTGCTCGCCGCAAGGCCGCAAGCTGCATCAATGCGTGATCTATAGTTCGCGCGAGTCGGACGCGAAATTGCTGGGGGTCGAATACATCGTTGATGACGCGACGTATCGCGGGCTGCCCGAGGAGGAGAAGAAATACTGGCATCCGCATGCGTACGAGATCATGGCCGGGCAGCTGGTGGCGCCGGATCTGCCGACGCTGGGGGATGATATTTTTCCGGGTTTGATCATGACCTGGGGGAAGACGTGGCATACGTGGCGGGACCCGGCCAGTGAGTTTCCGCTGGGCGAGCCGATGCTGATGTGGTCGGCCAATGGGGACGGGCAGATTGCCGACAGCTTGATCGCGCGGCGGGATGCGCAGTTCAAGATTTCGACCAGCGAGATCCGCCAGCGGCGGGCGTCGTTTGGCTACCCGGTGCCGAATATTCCGTGCCCGAAGAATATGAATGAGAATGGCCGGCAATGGATGGCCACAGGGCCGGATAAGCCGGGCACGTGATGGTGATATTGATGATCGACTTCGATTTCCGTCCTGATGTTTGCGGGAGTGTCATTGCGTGGCACTACTAGGCGTTAATGTCGATCACGTAGCCACGGTTCGGCAGGCGCGGCGGACGAACGAGCCGGACCCGGTATGGGCGGCGGTGGAGGCCGAGCTCGGCGGGGCGGACGGGATTACATTTCATCTGCGCGAGGACCGGCGGCATATTAATGATCGTGACGCGCGGGTGCTCAAGGAGACCGTGACCGTCAAGCTCAATATGGAGATGTCGATCGCCGAGGAAATCGTCGAGATTGCGGTGGGCTTGGGGCCTGACCAGTGTACGCTGGTGCCGGAGCGGCGCGAGGAGGTGACGACGGAGGGCGGACTCGATGTGGTGCGACTTCGCGAGCGGGTGGATGCGGCGGTGAAGAAGTTGCGGGGAGCGGGCATCGTCGTTTCGGCGTTTATCGAGCCGGTTGGTGATCAGGTACGGGCGAGCGCGGACCTTGGTTTTGTGGCGGTGGAACTTTGGACCGGGGCATACGCTCATTCGCGTACTCCCGCAGAAAGGGACAAGTCACTCGATGATCTGCGAAAGGGGATTGAAGTTGGTCGGAATTTGGGACTCGAAGTTTTGGGCGGTCATGGGCTGACCTACCGCAACATTGCGGGCGTCGCCGCCTTGGGATTCGCGGAATTCAATATCGGGCACTCGATTGTCTCTCGGTCTGTGTTCGTGGGGATGCGCGAAGCGGTGCGAGAGATGAAGCAGTTGATCTCCGGCAGGGTGGGTGTCTAACGCATCGCTTGATTGCTCAGTCGTGCCTACGGCACTCAGCAGCCTTCCCGTCGCAACGAACCCAGCCTTGAAAGGCTGGGCTATTCTCATTTCGTCCCTACGGGACGAACACCTCCGATGAACATTGAGAGGCCAAGTTCATCAATTCGAAATGATTCCGGTAGATTGATTGATAGTGACCATTCGTTTCGGCCATCGACGACATCTATAATTCCATACTAGATGGACCTTTTTGCTGGACAGCGTAGCGCGAATCGAGAGAAGGTGGAGCCGCTGGCGGTGCGGATGAGGCCTCGGACGCTGGATGAGTTCGTTGGGCAAAAGCACTTCATCGGCGAGGGGAAGCTGTTGCGGCGCAGTCTGGAGGCCGATCGGCTGACCAGCGCAGTGTTTTACGGTCCGCCCGGCACCGGGAAGACCACGTTGGCCAGAGTAATCGCCGCGACGACGCGGTCGCACTTTGACTCGGTCAACGCCGCGTCTGTGGGCGTCAAGGAAATACGCGACATTTTGAACAAGGCGCGGGAACGGCTGGAGACCGGCGGTCAGCGGACCATTCTTTTCATTGATGAGTTGCACCGTTTCAACCGTGCACAGCAGGACGTTCTCCTTGGCGACGTGGAGCAGGGTATCGTCATCCTCATCGGGGCGACTACGGAGAACCCGTTTTTTGCCATCAACGCTCCGCTGGTTTCGCGCAGCCAGATTTTTCAGTTCGAGCCGCTGTCGGAAGACGACATCAAGACGGTCCTGCGCCGTGCAGCCACCGACTGCGAACAGGGCTTAGGTGCTTTAAATGTTGAGCTGACAGAGGAAGCGATCAACCACCTAGCGACGTATTGCGATGGCGACGCACGGCGGGCGCTGACTGCGCTGGAAGTGGCAGTGCTCTCGCAGGCGGGAAAAACGGACAAGGCTGCGCCGATCATGATCGATCTGGCCGTCGCTGCGGAATCGATTCAGCGAAAGGCGCTGCAATATGACGCCACCGGTGATACACATTACGACGCGATCAGCGCGATGATCAAGTCGATCCGGGGGAGCGATCCGGATGCGGCGGTGTACTGGATTGCGCGCATGCTCGAAGCCGGCGAAGATCCGCGTTTCGTCGCACGCCGCATTGTCATCGCGGCTGCGGAAGACATTGGCAACGCCGATCCGATGGGATTGGTTCTCGCACAGGCGGCCGCCGATGCAACGCAGATGGTGGGGATGCCCGAGTGCCAGATTCCGCTGGCGCAGGCGGCGATTTATCTGGCCTGCGCGCCGAAGTCGAATGCCTCGATGATGGCCATCTGGCAGGCGATGGAGGATGTCAAAGGCGGGCGAACGCTGCCGGTCCCAAAACATCTTCAATCCACGGGGTATAAGGGCGCAGCTCGGCTCGGCGCCGGCGAAGGCTATCAGTACCCGCACGATGCGGAAGGTGGTATATTGGCGCAGGATTACCTGGGGGTGGACAAGCAATACTATCACCCCACGGATCGAGGAGCGGAGAAAGAAATTCGCCGGCGGCTTCGCGAGATTCAAGAGCGGCTCGCGCAGCCCGGCGGGGATTCCAGCCAGCAGAAGTGAGCAGCCCATTGCCCCTGAAGAAAGAATTACGCCAGCAACTTCGCCAGGAAATCTCGGAAATCTCGCCTGAAAAAATGGTCGATCGCACGCACCGCGCGTGCCAGTTGCTTTTTGAACAGGCGGAATTCAAGAAGGCCGAGACGGTGATGGTGTTTCTGTCGATGGCCGGCGAGATCGATACGTCGCCGATCGTGCTGCGCTGCTGGCAGGATCGCAAGCGGGTGCTGGCCCCGAAGGTGAGCTGGAATCAGCGGCGGATGCTGCCGGTGGAGATTCGCTCCTTAACCGAAGACCTCATGGTGACGGGGATGGGTATTCGCGAGCCGATTTCGGGTATACCGTTTCCGATATCACTTCTCGATATGGTCATCGTGCCGGGGTTGGGCTTCGACGAAAACGGGAACCGCCTGGGTCGGGGCCGCGGCTTCTATGATCGCTTTCTGGCGCATCCCGAATTCAAGGGCATCGCCTGCGGGCTGGCGTTTGAGACGCAGATCGTGCAAGAAATGCCGGTGGGACCGCTGGATCGTCAAGTGGATATGCTGGTCACCGATAAGAAAGTCAGGCGATTCAAAACACCGACTCAGTGACGTTGCTCCAACAGTTCGCGGACCGTTTGTTCGAGCAAAGGTCGGCCGCCAAAAGTCATACCCAAGCTACGCAACTTCGATGTATCAATCTGGTGTTTCGGACCCTGGTTGATTGACTCGATCATGCTTTTGCTGCCCGTTAGTTTCTTTGTGATTTGGGCGACATCGCGGTCAGTGATGTACATATCGTAACAGTTATAGGCCTGTCCGGCGACGCCGTCGGCGCGAAGAAGAATTCCGACGGCCTTCGCTACGTCGGCCGCATGGACTTCTTTGCCGCCGCGATCGCTGTGGACATCCTCCCCCCGAGCCACGGCGTGAATCAGGCGGTGCCACTTACTGGCACTCGCAGGCCGGGCGAGCCCGTAGATGCCCGTAGGCCGCAAGGCGCAAATGTCGTACCTGTGGCCTAGACCGTAACTGTGCACGAACATTTCGATGGCGGCCTTGTGTGCCCCGTAATGCGAGGTCGGCCAAAGCGGATGAGTTTCGTCGAGCTGGCGATCGGGCAGGATGATTTCGTGAACGGCGCAAGTCGAAATGAAAACAAAGCGCGGCAGATCTGCTTTCCGGGCCGCTTCGATCAGGCGAATCGAGCCAAGAACGTTTCGCTCGAAAAAAAGAGGCAAATCACCCTCGCCTCCACGAAATCCACCGCCCGGATGGAAGAGGGCAGCATGCACGACGGCGTGGCATCCGCGAACCAACTCATACATCGATCGCTCGTCGGAAAGGTCGCCCGGCACCCATTCTATGCGGTTCTCGACCTCCTCAAACCCGCGTCGATCCGAACCGTCGCGAAACCAACACCGGCAGCGGTCTCCGGCCTCCGCTAAGTGGCGCACGATGTATCGACCCAGGAAACCCGTTCCACCGGTTATCGCAACACGCATTCGACGCCTCCTTTTTTGGACGGCTAAATTCAGTGATGCTATTCTAGTCCCAAAACAAGCGTGTTCTTTGGGCATTAATTCGGCTTATTCGAGTTGAAGGGAGT
>JBKJYI010000119.1:0-13761 GCA_046715855.1 Phycisphaerae bacterium | reverse complement strand
GCCCCCGCCGATGCCGCCCGGCAGCGTGCCGTCGCCATAATTCCCCCGACAACCCAGAAAAACGCCCGTGGCAACAGCTCCCAGCACAAGGAAAGAGCTAAACACGCTGCCGGCTCGATGACGCGATAGTGAAATCGAAAACTTCATGGACTCGTCCTCGTCAAAAAGTTAATCGTCAGGCGGGAAAGCCCGCCGAGGTGGTTATCGGCGCACTCGTGAGATACCTTTTGAAGTGACCCGCACCAGACAGGTTTGTCCGATAATGGAGAGATGCCAACTGGGGCACGCGGATTACACAATGCGAACTGCTGATTAAAGCAGTACGCCCGGCGCTAGGCGCAGCACCAAGTGCAGAATTACCACCGTATACAACCCTGCCACCACATCGTCGCCCACCACGCCCCAGCCCCCGGGCCAGTGATCCTCAACCCACCGCGCCGGCCAGAACTTCACTATGTCCAGCGCCCGCTCCAGCAAAAACGCCAGCACCGCAATCTTCCATGAAAACGGCACACCCACCACCGCCACCATGAACCCCGCAACCTCATCCCAAACCAGAATCCGGCTGTCCTTCTCCCCCAGCACCCTGTCGCCGCGCTGGTGAATCCAAACCGCGGCCAGCGTGAAAACCATCAGCGCCGGAAGATACAACGCGAGCGAAATCCCTCGCGTCGCCCAAAACAGCGGTAAACCCACCACCGCCACCGTCACTGTCCCTGACGCCGGAAGAAACCCGAGAGGCCCCATCGCCCCTACGAAAATGAGAGCGCGCTCCTTCGCGGATCGACGGGGAATCATCATCGATCCATGTGTCATATCCGGCCTCCGCCATGCTCTTCCCATTCGCCGATTTCAGGGCTTTTCCGCATATCTCCCCGGTAACGACCCAGTAACTCACCTTGGATTCATGTTGATTGGCCTGTGAGTCGCCGAGTATAACGAAGTGAACGGAAAGCGTCATCGTTGGGGGACGCGCGTCATTTTCTGAGGAGGTTCATTTGATTTTGGTTGCCAGCTGATAGAGCCGTCAACGTGACGAACATGGCTTTGGGCTTTTTGAAAACGGGAAGCAATTCATGAACGAACAACAAACAAAGAAAATCAGTGCGCAGGCGCGAAAAGCAAACGCGCGACTCGGGTTCTCCATGGCCTGTGCGGCGGCAATCGCCTTCGCATCTTTCGGAAACTTCGTCGCGGCGGCGCCCCCAGAGGCCGCTTTGAAAAAACGCGGCATCGAAGTCAGGGCGCCCGGCCCGGACGAAAAACCGAAAAATGTCCGCCCGATCAACCAGGTGGTCACCGATCCGGTCGCCCCGGAAGTGAAGCCCATGAAGCCCGAAGACGTAAAGGGTCCCCACCCCATCATCAAGGTCGATGAAGAAACCCACGACTTCGGCGCCGGCTGGGTCGGGCCGCCACTCAAGCACACTTTCAAGATCACCAACTCGGGCGATGCACCACTCGAAATCACTCGCGTAAAACCCGCCTGCGGCTGCACCGTCGCCGGAAACTATCCCAAAACTCTCGCCCCAGGCGAAAGCGGCGAGTTCCCCTTCTCGATGGCCAGCAACAAGCTGCGAGGCCACTTCGAAAAAGCGATCACCATCGGCTCCAACGATCCGGTCACTCCGGAACTTCGCCTCAAGCTCAAAGGCGAAATGAAGCGCTACGTCGATGTCACTCCGCCTTCCGCCAACTTTGCGAAGATCACCTCGCAGGAAGCCCAGGAGCGAATCGTCAACATCACCAACAATACGGAAAACCCGCTCAAGCTCACCGTCGAACAACCGGCCGAGAGCAAGTTCAAGGCCGAAGTCATCGAAAAGACGCCCGGCAAGCAGTTTGACCTGAAAATCTCCGCCGTGCCGCCCTTCGAGCCGGGCAACCTCCGAACCACCATCACGCTCAAGACCAACATCCCCGAGCAAAACGAAGTCACCGTGGACGTCAACGGTCTGGTGCCTGACCGCCTCGAAGTTCAGCCCACGGTCATCACGCTTAACCCCGCTCGTCCCGGTGCTGAAGAGACAACCGGCATCTCCCGCGTGATTCGCTTCACCAACTACGGCAAGGATCCCGTCAAGGTGCTCGAAGCCACAGTGGATGATCCGGCTGTCACGGTCAACGTCGCTGAGCGCAAGGCCGGCGAAAACTACACCATCCAGGTCCAGATGCCCGCAGGCTACACTCCCCCGGCAACGGGTCGCACCATCACGTTGAAGACCGACGACAAGGAAAAGTCCACCATCACGGTTCCGATCCAGGGCTCGGCCGCCGCAAAGACTGCCGACGCAAAGGATCCGGCCGCACCCAAGCCGGAGGCGCCTAAGCCGCTTACGGCGCAGTCCGCTCCCGCGTTCAAGCTTACAACTACTGAGGGCAAGGAAGTTACCAACGAATCGTTGAAGGGCTCCGTGGCCGTCCTCAATTTCTTCGCCGGCAACTGCGGCTACTGCAAGAAGCAAATCCCCCGTCTTGAAACCGTCCGCGCCGAATACGCCGAAAAGCCCGTACGCTTCATCAACGTCAGCCAGAAGATGGGCTCCAAGGAATTCACCCAGGACGAACTCGTTAACATGCTGAAGGAATTGTCCTTCCGCGGCGAGCTCGCCCTCAACCACACCAACGACGTGGGCCAGAAGTTCCAGGCCAACGGATTCCCCACCATGGTCATCCTCGACAAGGAAGGCAAAGTCGCGGTTTCGAATGTCGGCAACATCGGCGACCTCGAAGAGCGAATGAAGAAGCAGCTCAATGCTCTCATCGACGGTAAGCCCATCCCCGCTGACGCCATGCCGACCGCGCCCGCCCCGTCGGACAAGCCGGCCGCTCCGGCCGCAGACGCTCTGGTCGGCAAGCCCGCCCCGGCGATCAACTTGAAGACCGTCGACGGCAAGGACCTGACCAACGCATCATTCGCCCAGGCGCCCGCCACCGTACTCGACTTCTTCGCCGTAAACTGCGGCTATTGCATCAAGCAGCTTCCCCGCGTCGAAGCCGTCCGAGCCAAGTATGCCGAGAAGGGCATTCGCTTCGTGGCCGTTCAGGAAACCATGCGGCAGGAATTCTCCAAGGAAGACGCCCAGAAGAAGCTCGATGAAGTCGCCTGGAAGGGCGAATGGGCCCAGGATCCCGGCAACTCCGCCGGCCCCGCGTTCGGCGCTCGTGGATTCCCCACCATGGTCATCGTCAATAAGGCCGGCAACATCGAAGCCGTCAACGTCGGCAACATGGCCGATCTTGAGACCAAGGTCCCGGCTCAGCTCGACGCCATTCTCGCGGGCAAGCCCGCTTCTTCGGTCGCTGCCGCTCCTGCCGACCCCGCTGCCCCAACAGGCGATAAGCCCGCACCCACCAAGCGACCTGCGGAGCTGTTGGTCGGTACTCAAGCCCCGGCCTTTTCAGTTCAAACCGTCGCGGGCAAGCCCCTCACCAGCGACGACTTCAGCAAGCACCCGGCCACCGTGCTCAACTTCGTGGCCCCCAACTGCGGCTTCTGCAAAAAGCAGATGCCCAACGTTGAAAAGGTTCGCGCTGAGTACGAAGCCAAGGGCGTTCGCTTCGTAAACGTCGCTGAAAAGATGGGACAAAAGGAATTCACCACGGAAGAAACCGTGGACGTATTCAAGCAGGCCGGCTCCAATCTCGACATTGCCAAGGATGAGGGCAATAGCATTGGCCAGCAATTTAAGGCCCAAAGCTACCCGACCATGGTCGTGGTGGGCAAAGATGGCAAGATCGAGCACGTAAACATCGGTGCCAAGCCCGATCTGGAGACCATTCTCAAGGGCCAGCTCGACGGCCTGATCGCCAAGAAGTAATTGGTCGTTTACACCGCCCCATAGTATCGGGCACCAAAGCACCAACCTAAGCCCGCCCGGTGGAGCAATCCCCGGGCGGGCTTTTTCATTGCTTCGCATGTGCACGTTAAGTTTGCCGGTCATCTTATCGGTCGTGCAAGCACAAGTCGCAAGGTCGTACATTTTTTGCTTTGCGCGATGCGGTTTTCTCATTATCATTTCGCTGTCACGGAAGTCCCGGTCTTGAGACTCAAGCAAACGCGTTAGTTTCAGGGACCTAGCTTCCGAGGGCAACAATATGTTTGGAGCCGGCAATCATCGCGCGTTCGTCGCCTCAGTTGGAGCCCCTGAATTCAATTTCCTGTGCTGGCGGTTTTCCCCGGGCCACCGAGTACGCCTCACGGCGGTTGTCGTGTCTCTATGCATCTCGCCGGCGCTCGCCGCACCTGATTGGAACATCACGGTCCTTCATCCCGGCGATTCTTCAGGATCCTTTTCTTCCGGCGTGCGCGACGGTCAACAGGTCGGTGCTGCGTACAATCACGCGAGTTTATGGACTGGATCAGCCGCTTCATGGATCGTTCTCCACCCCGTTGGCACAACCAGTTCGGTGGCGTGGGACGCAAGTGGTGGACAACAAGTGGGCGCGGCTTATTTTGGCCTTGACCCAAACGCCAGCCTCTGGAGCGGCTCGGCTGCATCCTGGGTGAATCTGAATCCCGCCGGCGCGACAATTTCGTCTGCCTACGGGGTGGACGCAGGGCAGCAGGTAGGTTTTGCAAGGTTTGGTACCACTGATCGCGCCAGTCTTTGGCACGGAAGCGCAGATTCCTGGGTCGATCTGCACCCGGGCAGCTTTGCATCACGTTCGCAGGCCACCTCGGTGCACGGAGGCTGGCAGGCGGGAAGCGTCGGCATCGGCGGCGCTTATCACGCCAGCCTGTGGGAAGGCACTGCCGCTTCCTGGGTCGACGTCCATCCGGCAGCTTCCACCTCATCAGCGATTGACGCCATGAGCGAGAACCAACAGGTCGGATTTGCCATCATTGGTGGAAATAACCACGCCAGTCTTTGGACTGGAACTGCGGCGTCCTGGGTCGACCTTAACCCCACAGATGCATTGTCTTCCCGTGCGGAGAGCGTTTTCGATAATCTCCAAGTAGGCTATGCGCACATCAATGGTCACTATCACGCCGGTTTGTGGAGCGGAACGGCCGCTTCCTGGATTGATTTGAATGAATTCCTTCCGGACAACTATTCGCAGGCGCTCGCCTTTGACATCTGGCATGACGACACCACCCTCTATGTGGTTGGCCACGGACTTAATGACGAAACCGGCTGGTACGAAGCCTTGATGTGGACGCAACCAGTCCCCGAACCGGCAACGTTGCTTCTGCTGGCCGTTGGCGCAGTTCTCATCTTCCGTCGCCGACTCCTGTAAGTAACCGATTCATATAAGTTTATGAAATTAGCGATTTTTTCAATATTATTATTGACAAACAATATTTGTTTGGTTAATGTTCGGATGTGGCGATGGGCTTCGCCTTGGGGTGCCGAACATGGGGAACGGGACAGTAAGCGTGATGGAACCATCGGGCGCGGTCGGGGTGGCTGCGCCTGTTGGTGCTTGGGAGTTGCCGATTTCGTTGGCCTGCACGCGACGCAGCGCGCCGGTACGGCCGTCGCCCCGGACGAAAATAATTCATTTGCGGTTCGGCGTGCCTCCCGGTGGGCAATCAGTCTCCATTGCGGCCGACGCAAGTATCCGCCTATCCGCCGGACGAATTATCTTGCTCACAGGGCCCTCGGGCAGCGGAAAGTCCAGCGCGCTTTCCGTGATCGAGGACAAGAGGGTGTCCATCAATGTTCAACGGATTGAATTTTCAGAGGACTGCGCGATCATCGATGAAGTATCTCCGCATGGCGAACTTGCGGAAGCCGCTACCATACTCACCGCATGCGGACTCGGCGACGCAAGCCTGTGGCTTCGCCCTTATGCAGCCCTTTCCGAGGGCGAGAAGTTTCGTGGCCGCCTGGCCCGCGCCATTTCCTTGGAACCGACGGGCATCGCAAGTCCGCCTCCACCCTCACGAAGATGGGACGAGGACATGCCTCCCCCCTTGCTAAGGGGGGGTGAGGGCGACCGAAGAGGGAGCCCGAACGGTGGGTCGCTCGACACACCATCACTCATTCCGCTTATCTGCGACGAATTCTGTTCCGGACTTCACCGCCGCGCGGCCAAAGCCATCGCTCATAATCTGCGCAAGCTGGTCACCCGCCGCGGCCTTTGCATTGTCGTGGCGTGCTCGACGGATGATGTGACTGCCGATCTCGATCCCGACACCGTTGTCCGATTCGCTCCGTCAGGAATTTGCCAGGTTAGTGAACGAACTCCAAGCGCGAATCCCGCGCCAAGCTTGCGGCGCAAACTCCGCATCGAGCCAGGCCTCAAACGCGATTACGAAAACTTCGCCGCAATGCACTATCGCGGAACGGACGAACTGGGCTTCGTCGATCGCGTGTTCGTGCTCCGCGAAGGCGGGGGCGGCGACGCGCTTGGAATTGTGGTCTATTCCCACCCGGCGCTGGAACTTTCGCTGCGGAACAAGGCCACCAACGGCTGGTTCTCCCGCAATCCTCAGCGCGTTAACAAGCACCTGCGCATCCTTCGCCGGCTGGTCATCCACCCCGACGTGCGCGGCTGCGGCCTGGGCCATTACCTCGTTCGCAAAACGATGCCACTGCTTGGCACTGACTATGTCGAATGCCTGGCGGCCATGGGCGAGTTCAACCCCGTCTTCGAGCGCGCCGGAATGGTCCGCGTCGGACAGTACGACGCCCCACTCGGCCCGAAAGCCGCGCTGCAAGCGCTTCGCTCCATGGACGTCGACCCACAATCGACTGAATTCGCCATCGACGTCGCCCGCCGACCGGCCGTTCGCAAAGTCGTCGCCCAAGCCGTCGCCGACTGGTACGCGGCCACCACCGCCGGAGGCGAGAACCGCGCCGAGCGTCAATCGCCCGAGACCCTCGCCCGCACCTTCCGGGGTCTCATCGGCGTCCGCCCCGTCTATTACTTGTGGCGTCGCCCCGACTCCACCCCACGCGCACAACGTACTTTTCAAAACGAAGCCAAAGTCAAACGGGGAAAGAAATCATGCAACGATCATCAAGCACCGAAGGTGCGCAATATCGCAGCCCAGGGCGAAGCCCTGGGGATTTCACGGCCTGGAGATCAAAGCCCTGAAAGAGCGAAATAGCCGCGAAGCGAAACCAGATTCCCTCCTGCCTCCCTCCTCCTCAGCCCGTCGGGGGCGCGCAGAGCCGCGCGCCCTCGGCGGGACCACGCCTTTGCAAAAGGCAACGAGGCAATAGGGCAGCAAGGCAAGAAGAGAAAAAAAGGAAAGGTCGCATGAATCCGAGCGAGTTGATCAAACGCAGCTGGAAACCCCTTGAATCTCGAAAGGTCCGCGTGGCCCTGGCCACCGTCATCGCCGCCTTCGCCGCCAACTGGGGATTCAACGTGGACGAGGAACTAGTCCTCACCATCCTTGGCGTCGGCGCCTCGCTCATCCTCGGCATCGCCCACGAAGACGCGGGCCTTGCGGCCAGGCACGAAGGCACGCAGACACAGAGGCACGAAGAGAAGTTATGAACTCCGCCAGTCCCCGATTCACGGCGTATTTTTCGTCTCGGCGGGATTCGCCGCCGGTGTTGCTGCCGTCTTTACGATTCGTCCCTGCATGACGCCGCCGTAGTTCTTCGCGTTGCAATACCAAACGCCGCAATAGAAGCCGTTATGGATCATCACCCGCGCCGAATAAGTGCCAATCATTGGCACCGTCAGATCGTTAAGCGTGATGATGGCCGTGTCCTCCGCCCACACCACGCGCACCGGCACGGGAATGAACGCGTCGTTGTCGCCAAAGTCGATCTGCGCCACGATGACCCAGTTGTCGCCGCCCGTCTTGGTCGCGGACTTTATGGTGTACTTGTCGGGCTTGGGCTCGGTCAGGCCGGACCCCTTCAGGCCGTCTTTTCCGGTCATCTGCCAGGTGCCTTCGAGCGTCGCGCCGGTCAGCGCCTCCTGAAACTCTTTTTCGAGCTGCTCGCGCTTTTTCTCCAGCTGCTCGTGCTTTTTGATCCACTCCTCAAGCGGCATGGCTATGGCCCCGGCTGCCGGAGCCTTCTTGGTGTCAGGCGGTGGAGTCGGTTTTGGATCGGGCGGCTGTTGCGCAAGAATATTGGAGCAAATCAAAAGAGAACCTGTCACGAAGGCAAGAGCAATTCTCAAAGCGGCCATTTTGGAGTCTCCTGGCAATGGTGCTGATTCTATCGCAATGTGGGGATCTATCGAGAACCGCCAAATGCAATTCGACAATTTTCAACGCGGTTTCTCTGTGTTCTCTGTGCCCTCTGTGGTTAAGCCCATCGTGTTATGCTGGCAGTTCTGTTTCAGTTTGCGTGACGCGAATTCCCCGCGCGCCTAGCTCCGCAATCACGTGTTCAAAAACTCCGGGCTCGCGGACGATCAACTCCGGAGGCAGCACGCCACGAGCGCTGATTCGTCCTTCGGCCAACATCTTGGCCACGATCACGCATGGAAATCCAGTTGTCCGGGCCATCGACGACATGCCGCGCACCGGATCGTTCTCATCGAAGAGATCGAACTGCACGCGACTTGCCCGTCCGTTCTTGGTGCCTTCGACGATGACTCGTAACACGGTGAACTCAAACTCTCCGGGTTCGGCCTTCCACTTGGGAAAGAGAAGCGCGGAGGTCACGTCGAGCGGCCGCACCGGAACGCCGCGAACATTAATGACCTCCTCGCCAAAAAAGCCCGTTTCGCGCAGAACGCGCATCAGCTCGATGTGCCCCGGATATCGCAGCGTTTTCTCCTTCATGTTCGGAATGTCCAGCGTGGTGAGCAAGCTTCGCAGACCATCCGTATTGAAAGCTTCAAGCGTCCCCACGCCTGCGAAGTCCATCAACTCCGGCTCTGAGAGGGCGGGCCGCACAACCAACGTGCCGTTCTCGCGAAGCCGCGCCGGGCGCGTGTACTCCTCGATCACGTCCGAGGGCGCGAAGGGAGCCTTGTACTGATATGGCCATGCGCGCTCGCGCGGCAGACCACCAACGTAAATTTCCGCACTTTCCGCTCGATCGAGCAGACTTGCCCCGTACGCGACCATCATGTTGGAAAGCCCCGGCGAAACGCCGCAATCCACGACCGCCGGGACTTTGCGCTCTTTTGCCAGCGCATCGAGTGCGAGCACGTCCTGCGGCATGAAGGAAATATCGCAATACGGTATGCCGGCGCGGATCACCGTCTCCAGCGTCGCGAACCCCATCTTGCTGGGCAGCGCCCCCACGACAACGTCGGCAGCGGCGATGGCGGCTTGAAGGTCAGCATGATTGCTCAAATCGACTTGTTTTGGGGTAAGGCGCGCCAGGCCCGCGAGCCGCTGCAAGTTCTGCGGAGAAGCATCGAGCGCGGTTACTTCGTATCTCTCGTCGGCGGCCAGCTCGCGCGCGATCGTCGAGCCAATCAGTCCGCACCCCAAAACCGCCGCCCGCTTGTTCATCATTCCGCCTCATTACCTCGGCTAATCTCGTGCCCTGCGATGGCGTTCGGGTGTATGGTCAAGCGTCCCGGCCCGCCGTCCTGCTGCCGCGCCCATGCCGGCGCCCGATGAAGCCGGGCTTGGGCATGCCACCCCGACCTTGCCCCGGCTCACTCGCGACATGCAAAAAGTTCGCGGTAAAATCAGCGCTCAACACGCCAACTTTACCGCGAATCAAAGAACTCAGAAACCCAATCGCTTTATGCGATTATTTGCTCATCAGGGGTCGTCCTTGTCCTTTTCCTTCTTCTTTGATTTCGACTTGGCCTCGTCATCATCTTTCTCCGGCTTCTTGGACTTTTCCGGGGGCGGCCCCTTGGGCTTATCCGTGTCGGGACCGCGTTCTTTGCTCGGCTCGGCAGGTCGCGCCTTTTCGTCCGGTTTATCCGGCTTGGGGGCAGGCCGCGGAGTCGGTTGTGGAGGCGCAGGCGCGGGCTGCGGGCGCGAAGGCTGCGCCGCGGGCTGCTCCGGGGCCTTTTGCTCGCGCGTCACCTTTTCCACCTTCTGCTTGGGCTTGGGGGCCACGCTGCGATCAACGGTCGGCGCGTCGGGCTTTTTCGGCGCGGGACCCTTCTTGGTGGTGGCATCCTTCTTCGCTGAAACCGTCGGCACCGGCATCTTTTCGCGAACCGGCGTAGTGCGCTTTACCGGTTCAGCGGCTGCCCCGGCCTCCTGCGATTCGATCGTCTTGCGCGTTTCGCGCGACTTCGTCGCTTCCTTGGCCCGCTGCACAATCACGTCGCGTTCCGAGCGATCCACTGCGCGAAATTGCAGCTTGCGGTTTTGATTCTGCATCGCCTGCTGCAACGTCTTGGCGACGACAAAACCCTTCACGCCCGCCTCGCCGCGGTCCCCGAGGTTGACCTGCAAATCAAACGTTCGCGGAGGGCGTTCGCGCTCATTGTCACGCCGGCGGTGAAAGGAAAGTTCAATCCGACGTTCCCAGTCCGGTTCGTCGCGGTGCCGCCAGCGGCGGTAGGCAAAGATGGGATCGTAGCCAACTCGGCGGGCATGCACCGAATGCCAGGGGTAGATGCCTTTATCAATATACCCCACTGCGTAATAGTCGCCGAAGTAGTAGTGGCGGTAGCGTGGCCGCACGAACAAATGCTCCGTGAAGATTTCCAGATCGATCACCGTCGCAGGCGCATAAACGAAATGAGTGGTCCGGATTCGGGGACTGACGTAAACGGGCGCGAAGAGCACGCCGCGGTCTTCCACTGGATAATCCCAGTAACCATCGACGAACACATAACCGCGCGGCCCCCAAACAAAGTGCGCCGGAATCCAGATCCAGTCGGGACTGGCTTCGACCCAGTGCCCGGGCCGCCAGACGTATCGATCCTGATCCCAGACCCAAGTGCCCGGTGTCCAGATCAGGTTCGGCGCGGGCGATGGCGGGGGCGGGCCGGTCTCGACCGGCTCGGGAGGCTCGGGTAGATATTCGATCTCCATTGCGTCCGCATCAACCCAGAAGCCCGAGGCCCACTGATAGCCGTGACCCACCCGCGTCCAGAAACCGGGCACATAACTTCGGCCCGGTGGAACCGAACGCCAGATCCCGCTGACCCACAGATAATCGTCGCGGTCGTCATCCCATGCCCAATAGCCGGGGATCCACGTCATGTTGGGTCCATCAGGCACCATGTCGGGCGGCTCTTCGTTGAGCGGCCCGGGCGGAGGCTGAAGAACCACGAGGTCCGGCTCCGGATCGTTGACCACCGTCTCGGCGAAAGCCTCGTGCACCGGACCGCTGGTCAGAACCTGAACCTCTGTCGTCCGAACCGTCTCCACCGTCCGCTCGGTCCATTGAGCCGATGCGACATGCGCGCCGAGCAGTGCGACGAATGACGCGATGGCCATCATGCGAATGGGCCTGTTCCTCATAGTCATCTTGTTTCTCCGAAGTACTGAAAATTCCCGCGACGAACTTTCCGCGCGGCCGCCGGGGTTTGGCGTGCTGCCAACCCGCCTGCGTATTCTACAGCTAATACCGGCTTATGGTGTCACAATTTTGCAAACGAAAAGGGCGCAGGCGTTGCCAATTAAGCCATGATCGAATCGAATATCCGCCAGTTTGCAAGAATTCTCAGTTTGGGAGGCGTCATGGCGAGTTGTTTGGTCACCGGCGGAGCCGGATTCATTGGTTCGCATCTGGCCACCCGGCTGGTGGAGCTGGGTCACAAGGTCCGCGTCCTCGATAACTTATCGACCGGATATCGAAAAAATCTGTCGCACCTTGAAGGCAGAGTGGAGCTGCTCGAAGCCGATCTCCGAGAGCCGACGGCTTGCGCAATGGCGTGCCGCGGGATGGAATTTGTCTTCCACGAGGCCGCCATGGGCTCGGTCCCCAAGTCGATCGACGACCCCCAAACCAGTCACGACGTGAACATCAACGGCACGTTCAACCTGCTGCTTGCCGCGAAGGAGGCCAAAGTCCGCCGCGTGATTTACGCCGGAAGCAGCTCGGTCTACGGCGACTCGGCCGAATCGCCCAAGCACGAGGCCATCATCCCGCAGCCGCTGAGCCCGTACGCGGTGCAAAAGCTCACCGGCGAATACTATTGCAGCGTGTTTTCCAAGTGTTTCGGAATCGACGCGATCACCTTGCGTTATTTTAATGTCTTCGGGGCGAGGCAAGACCCGGCCAGTCAATATGCCGCGGCCATTCCGGCATTTGTCACCGCCATATTGCGGGGCGAATCGCCGGTGGTGTACGGCGATGGCGAGCAGTCGCGCGACTTCACCTACATCGACAACGTGGTGGAGGGCAACATGCTGGCGATGAATGCGGAGCGCACGGGCGGCGTGGCCGTCAATCTGGCATGCGGTGGTCAGATTACGATCAATGAAACCATCGCGGCGATCAATCGCTCGCTGGGAACAAATGTCAAGCCGAAATACGTCGCCCCACGCGCCGGGGACGTGCGCCATTCATGTGCGGACATCCGGCTGGCTCAAAAACTGTTGAAGTTCAATCCCAGGATTGGATTCGACGAAGGCCTGCAGAAATCAATCGCCTTCTACAAGAACTTAAATTCATAATGCCTTCTCTGCGCCATGCGCGGCTCTGCGGTGAAAAATGGAAATTCGAGATTTACAAGCCCTCATCGAAAAAATGTATTCTGACAAGGATCGCGCCCGGGGGACGCCGGCCACGTTTCTCTGGCTGATGGAGGAAATCGGCGAGCTGGCGACCGCGCTACGCGAAGGTACGCAGGACGAAAAAAACGGCGAGTTCGCCGACGTCGTCGCCTGGCTGGTGACGCTGGCGAACATCAATAACATCGATCTGACCGCGGCGCTCGAAGCCAAGTATGGCAAAGGCTGCCCGGGTTGCGGACGCCTGGTCTGCTCATGCGATTCGAAACCCTGATGCGATTGAGTTGCGAACTTGTGGCGTTACCATCAGGTCCCTGAGCCGTTTCACTTTGACTGAGGGTTTCCGATATGCGGCCACCTCGGCGGGGCCTCGGGAAGCTTGCGTCCTAGCTTTTCTTCCAGCCATTTCATGGCCTTTTCGTCTTCAACTTTGCGCTGCTCTGCATCCAAACCAGCCATTCGATCCGAGACAATTTGTTTCCAGCGATCAACTTCCTGAAGTACGTCATCGAGCGTCAAGTCCATTCGGCAACCTCCATCGGAGTATGAATCTCAAGGTTTCCGCGCAATCCGGCGAGCACCGCGACCGCATTGAAAGCCTCTGATTTTCTCATGTTGGCAATGTGGCGGTAGTTCCAGCTTACCAGTAAGTCAAGCTCGTGAACCATCGCGCACGCGACATGCCTCGCATCGTCCAGTCGTCGGGAAGTCAGAATGCCAGAAGTGATAAACCGTTTCGCCAAGTCTTCTGCTTCTACGGGTATTTGAAGCCTAAAGGGGTTAACCCGTTCAAAAACGGAGAGGACTTGGCTTTGCGTGGCGGCTTGAGCTTCGGCGATTTCCTCAACTACAACAGGTGAAACGTAAGGCGAATGAATACGAGCTTCGCATTGTTCGAGGAAAGCGATCGTGGGGATCCTTAGCAACGTGGGTTGCTGGTCTCCCACCATCGACCACACGCTTGTTTCAATATAAATGCGACGCATCGCACCATGCTACCTTAACTGAACATCTTGCGGTATGCCGGTTTAGGTCTCAAAAGATTGCCGGGGCGACCGCCGGCTCCGAGTGCCCTTGCGTACGCCTCGGTCTTCGCCAAAAGTCTGCTTTTTCCGCAGCGTGTGATGATACGCCTGGGCGAAACGGTGGGCTTCGTCGCGCATCTGCTGAAAAATCCGCAGGGCATCGTTGTTGCGGGAGAGACGCACGGGCGCGGAACGGGCCTGGATGTAAAC
>JBKJYI010000118.1:0-3929 GCA_046715855.1 Phycisphaerae bacterium | reverse complement strand
CGGGGTGTAATTGTCCGACAAGCCGGCGGCGCCTTCGAGGCGGAACGTCTTTGCCCATGATTCGAGAGAGCGAAGAGAGCATTTCAACTTGGTGGAGTCGGCGACGATCGCCGCAATCTTCGCGCGGGTTTGCGTCGGGTGATTCTTACAGAGTTCGTTCCATCTGTTGACCAGGTCGAGCCGAGCGCGAGCTTTTGAATCGAGCGGGCGATTTGAGATTTGAGATTTCAAAGGGTCGCCTGGACGGGCGGAGCGGTAGTCGATGGGAATATGATATCGACCATAGACTTTGTAAGGAAAAAACACCCTGCCAGTGACGTGCTTGCCGTCTCGCCGCGCAAAGATACGGACCCCGGCCACTTCAAACTGTGGATCGCCAAAAGTCGGGTTCGAAGAGCATTCGATCCGGGTTTGAAGGGCGGTCGAGGTCACTGCGAATTCCCTTCAAAAAACTCTGGCTTGGTCTTGTTCGATAGATACAAGGGGTGCTTTGGACGCTTATTTTTCGTCGTTCCGAGGCATAGAATTGGCATTTTTCCGAGCAGTCGCAGAACCTCCAAATCACGGAAGTAGGGTACAAAATCACCCCAAGCTGCGACGACGGCGGCGCTATCTTCGGCCATGCGAATGTCATCATCAGCCCGTGGCCGGCCAACGGGGTCGCGGTGATTCAGCAAGGCTCGTTTGTCCGTCGATCGCAATGCAAAAAGGTTGAGAATTGTCAGCGAATCAAATTCCCAGTGCTTCGCGAACCCGATGCAACGCCGAATGGTGGGATCGTCTTTCTCCGCGTCGGCCGTGGACGGGTTGAGCATAATAAAGCAGATGTCGCGTGTCCCGTTGCTCCACCGGCGCTTCAGCCACCATCGATACTGACCGCAGGGGGAAATTTCCGCAGAGTATTCCATGAAGGCGAACGGGCTGATCATAACTGGTGCCGAGGTCACTTCTTTGCCCTCCGCGCTTTCCGCTTGCCACTCTTGCTCGCTTTTATTTCAGCGAGCAGCCGCTGCACGCGTCGTTCGTCGCGTTTGTGGAATCGCGTTTGCTTGCTGCTCACAGAACGATCCTCCCCATGAACTGCACCTGGCTGGCGATATCGGATGGGGTGATGAAGCCCAAGGGATTGTAGACCAGGTCAATCCCCGCGCGAGCGAAGGCGCGATGGACGAATTCCGAGCAGATCAGCGCCTCGTTGATATGTGGCTTTCCCGGACCAATGGCGCGAATTCGGGCGTAAATGCGGGCGAGTTCGGCGGTGTCGTAGGGCACGCCCAGGTTGTCGAGACAGCCATGAAATAAGAGCGTTTTCTTCCACTCGTCGAGTCCCGCGTGCCGGGCGAACAACAGGGCGGCGCATTCTTCAAGTTTGCGGGATACGCGGACCGCTCGAACGCCGCTGCGCACGGCCTCGTAGAGCACGAGCCGCTTTTCCTGCCAGAACATCAATCCCACGTGGCTGTAGTCCGAGTCGGTGACACGGCGGATGGTGCGCGACAGCGGGGACGCACCCGATACGAAGGCCAGGTCCCCGTCAAGCACGTGAGCGAAGGCATTGGCGTGCGCAATAACCGGCAAGTCGGCGATGGATGTCACGATGTTCCCTCCTTGCGCGTTTGTTTCGGAGGGAGTGGGCCGAAGTTGAGGACCAGGAACTGCTTCTCGGCGTTGACCTCGTATTCGAACGGCGGAGCGTCTTTGTCCTTGGCGGGCTGGAGACCAATCATGGTCAGCGGGCCGCGAAGATCGACGGATCCGGTTCCTCCGCCCTTGCGGGTGCGCACGCGCACGGCCGGGTCCTTGGGTACAACGCTGCGCATGGCGATGCGACGGAGATCGCGATCGACGAGAATGGTGCAGAAGCCATTGATGTTGACGGCCTTGAAGTCCAGCACATTGGCGCGAAACATGCCGTCTTTGTTCAGCACGGCGCCGCCGGGCTGGATGCGCGCGGCGGCGGGCGGGACGTAAAGCGTGAAGGTCATGGCGATGCCTCCACAGATTTCTGGATTTGCGGCCATTCGCGGTGCAGGCGGCCGTCGAGCATGGCGCCTGCGCTCTTCTTGCCCACACGGCTCATTAGCTCGCGACCTTCGCAGCCGAGCGACCAACCGCTGGAGCCGTCCCGATCGATCCAAGTGGTCTGGCCGCGTTCCATCGAAGCCATCAGCGCCTTTGGAGAATCGTATTGTGCTGGAGCCCATTCGCCCCATTGCTTGAAGAAAAACGGGACGCCGGCAGCCGCGCACTGGTTGCGCACGCTGCGCGCCCAGTCGGGGTGCATGGGCCGCGCGCCGGGGCCGGATTCCCCACCACAAATAACCCAGTGGATGCGCCCGCAATCGTCCCAGGCGGAGTCATCGCAGTCGGGCATCGCGCGAACGCCCGCCAAAAGATCAACATACCAAGGGTACGGATCGTCATGGCAAAACGTTATTGGGCCGAGCATGGGCTCGACGCTCAAGAATCGCACGGCAGCCAGACACTTCAACAGATGCGGAATGCGAAGGTCGGCGCTGGCCTGGTCTTCGACGGACGTGCCCAGCCAGACGTTGGGCAACGGCCAGATCAGTGGTGCATCCAATATGCTCTGCCGGACGATTCGATAGACGTCATCGCATGATGTTTTCCAAGGTTCATGCCCACCCATCATCGTGCCACCAGGAATCAACTTGCGGCGCGTCATGTATTCCGCCATTCGCTCGGGCCGCTTGGTCAGAATCTGGAAGGTGTGCTGAGGGCACAGGGCCATCACCGCAAAAACGCGATCGATGAATTCGAAGGGCACGTCTTTGTGGAACAGGTCGCTCATGGAGTTGACGAAGATCATGAGCGGTTTGCGCTTGCGGAGCGGCCAGTCGATCAGACCGTGGTTGAGCTTGACCTTACCGTTGAAATGGCGCTTGCCCTGGCCGTTGAGGACGGTGAGGCCCGAATACTGAGCCAGGCGGTTGTGGCGATGGGTTTCGCGGACCGCGTAGCAGTTGTCGCAACCGGCGCTCACGCGCGTGCAGCCCATGACCGGGTTCCACGTGGCGTTGGTCCATTCGATGTGCGATTTGTCACTCATACAGTTGGTTGCGAGGCTCCCACGTGCTTGGCGGCCAGGGCGTCGCCGATCGGCGTTCCATAACCCCAGTCACCCGGCGCACCGAAGGCCACGGAGACCGGCTTGCCGTTCACGATGTGAGCCAGGGTCAGAATCAACTCCGCCGCGTCCCTGTTTTCCTGATGACGCTTTGGATCCGCATCAGGTTCGGCATCGATCATCGCCTGGGCCTTTGCCCGCAATGCGTTTACCAACAAAATCGAATTCAATTTCCTCTCCTTCGTGGTCTTCGGCCTCGTGGTTTTACCGTTGGCTTCATCCCCAATCCGTCCTGCGAACTGGCCTCGGTGGGTCAGGCGGGCCATTAACCCGACTCTCTTCGCCGCCAATCCAAAGCACCCACCCCTTAACCTTCGCAACACGCTCGGCATCGCGGATTGCCTCGTCTCGCGTAGCGAACGTCTCCGCCTTTGCGTTGACCGTGATTCGGTTGTCTTTGGTGATGGCCCATTCCCAGCGATCAACGATTTTCCAGACGCGGACGTGTGCGGTCTCTGTCTTGGGCGTAACGGTCGCTTCTGACGAGAGCATTTGCTTTACTTCTCCGAATGCCGCATCGATTTGACCCATACAAACCTTGCGAAGTGCCGCATTCTCCGCTTTAAGTCTCGTGATCTCGTCGCATCGTTCGCGCCAGTCCGGAAGAAACATGTCCATCTCGCCCGGCCCGAAGCCTCCGCGTTCAGCCAGCCGTTCGAGAGATTGATTTCGTCCGTATTCGCCCGAGTAGACGGAGTAGGCCAGTTCGGCGATAGACCAAGGGATCAGCAACGGATGTGGCTTCACCCCGCGCTGGCGCTGGATTGGGAACATCCGCTCA
>JBKJYI010000117.1:0-9452 GCA_046715855.1 Phycisphaerae bacterium | reverse complement strand
GATCGTGCATCGCGACATCAAGCCGGGAAACCTTATTTTGTCGCAGGACGGCCGGCTCGTCGTTACCGACTTCGGGCTTGCTATGGACGACCAGGAAAACCCACTCACTCGAGTGGGTGCCATTATGGGCACCCTTCGCTACCTTAGTCCCGAGCAGGCTCTTGGGAACCGCGTCCCTGTCGATCACCGTACGGATATCTACTCGCTCGGAGCGACTTTTTACGAAATGTTGACGCTGCGCCCCATGTTCGCCGCTGCAGACGACCACCAATTGCTGGCCGCGATACTCAGTCGCGAACCGGCGCCACCGCGGCGTGTCAACTCCTCGATACCTCCGGACCTGGAAACGATCTGTCTCAAGGCCGTTGAGAAACTGCCTGATGCACGCTATGCCAGCGCTTCAGAGCTTGCGGACGACCTTAGAGCCTTTTTGGCCAATCGTCCCATCCTCGCCCGACGGCGGAATGTGGTGGCACGCGTTGCTCGCTGGACGCGACGCCACAAAATTGGTGCCATCGCTGCCGTCAGCATCGTGTTGCTGGCATTAGCTCTGGGCCAGCTTGCAGTGGGTAACCAAAGGGTTGCCCTCGATAGGCAAATCGGAGAGTTAATGAGCCGCGCTCTCGTCCTTCAGCAAGATCGACAATGGTCGGCAGCAGCCAACACCTATCTCCAGGCGCTTAGCCTGGATCGCGATGAGGTTCGGGCTCTTGGGAACTTGGCGATCGTTCGCAAGGAGCAGTACAACGCACAGGAGAATCCTGACCCCTCTCTATTGCGCGATGCCGACGCCCTCTGCCGTCGGGCGCTGGCGATTACTCCGCAGAACGCAGGCCTCTGGAATGTCCAGGGCGTGATCCGGAAAAAACTAGGTCTGTATCAAGAAGCTAAAAAAGCGTATGAAACTGGGCTCGCTGTGACCGGCGCTGCCCCGGACATGCGCATCGCGTTGTACAACAATCTTGCCGAAATTCAATGGCTTCTGGGTGAGCACGACGCGGCCGAGGTCACGGTGCGTCAGGCCGCTGAAACGGCCGATACGACGGATACGCCTGCGTGGTTTGCCTGGCAAGATCTGGCATCGCTTGAGTTAAGGGATCAGAACCCTAAGGCGCTCGATTTGGTCCAGCGGGGATTTGAGGAGAAAGGTGGTTCTCACTGGCGATTGCATTTACTCCGGGCGCGGATTGCTCTTGAACTCGACGTGACGCTTAACGTAGGTCAGGCCGTCATGGATGCCAATGCTGCTCTTGAACATTCCCCGCCCGACCCGCGCATCCGCCGAGTCGCCGCCCTGGCCGCTCTGCGTTCCGAGAATCTCGAGTCTGCTGTTTCGCACGCGGAAGAGGCGTTACGATTAGGCGATGTGGTCGCGTTCCCGCACGCAATCCTGGCCATCGTCGAGGCGCATCGCGGGAATATCGAGGCGGCCAATGCACATATCGAGCAAGTGAATGATTTTTGGCCCCCTGAGCTAGAGGACCGCAATTATATGGTTTCTACCGAGCGTGGAATGCTCTGGTTCGACACGGCTTGGCAACTGGAACAACTGACTGAAGAGGCTCGGTTTCTCATCGACGAGCATAACGGACGTTAATATGATGCCAGGACGAATAGGGAAAACGCCGCAAGTGCTACGGAGATCGCGCACCCGGTTGAGCATGGTAGTGGTAGCTTGCACATGGGTAACCGCGGAGGGTATCCGTTACGCCGAGTATTCTGCTCGTTGTGAGGGTCAAACCCGGGTATCCGGAGCAGACCCTCGTCCGCAATCAAAGGAGCACATGACGCGCACAGGTGCCAGCACGGCGGGCATTGATTGCAACGGTAATGGAATCCCAGATCCGGAAGATATTATGAATTGCAGCGCAAACGCTGCATGCGACGACTGCAACATAAACGATGTTCCAGACGAATGCGACATCTCAGGCGGAACGTCAACGGATAACGATGCGGACGGCATTCCGGATGAGTGCGTTTTCTTCGACCAGGGCGGGGCGGACGTTGACTGGAGTACTCCGGAGAACTGGGGCGGCGACGAAGTGCCTAACAATCTCGATCTTATCGATGACGAAAGTACGACGATCGATGCATTTGGCGTCAACCTGGACCTAAAGGTGCAGATCGACAGCCTGCGTCTCCGGGACGGGACCACGTTGAACGTCACGGGACTCTTGGACGAAGACTTATTCGTCAAGGAATCTGGGGGAATCCTGATTACCTCCAAGACAAGTATGCAAAGTCGTTTGCTTCTGGGGGAGGGACGGAAGATTGAAGTCATGCCGGGCACGCTAGAAGTCGCCAGCGGCGGTATCCTGGAACTGGCACAGCCGCCTGCTCGTGGAGGCTCTGGCCACACCGTGATCGCTGCGGGCGATGTGTCACCTCCTCCTCTACTGGTGGCCGGAAGTATTCGAGTGGCATCTAAATGCGGCGAGCCCATCGCGGGCGAGATGAACCTCACCGGGGCGATGATCACGCATGTCTACGGGGACTTCGTAATCGACGGCTCCGAGGATTGCGTCGTGTGTGCGTTCTGTGTAGCTGCGCGGGGGCCGGGTTCCTTTGCGATAGCGGGGGGCGAGACGCCGCCCATCGTTCGCGTCAAGGATAATGCGGTGCTCGAAATTGGCGGCAACCTCGTCTTGCGAGGTGGCTGCCAACTGATCCATACTTCCTCTTCGCCTATCGAAGTCAGCGGCAACTTCATCAATGAGAGTATTTGCCCCGAATGCTTCGATCTTTCCGGAGGCATTATCTTTCAACCTCCGGAATTCGCTGTTGCGGCCAATGTAGCGAACCCGGTTCAGGACATTGAAGTGTCCGGACGCGATCTCGGCCCAATACCGGACGGATTCAACACGAACTTTGCGATCCGGAAGCTGGAAGTTGCACCGAGCACGCTTGTTAACTTCGTTAACCATTTCTCCAACACCGGCAGCATCGGAAACGAGGCGCTCTATGTTAACAGTCTCATTTTCCGTAATGGATCAACCGTAACGATTTCGGATTGCCGTCTGTATTACCACGAGCTAATCGACGAGGGTGCAACGATTGTTCTCACCGGGAACGGCGCGTTGGTCAGAGTGTCCGCGCAAGTCGCCATCCCAGCTGTCTCCGAGTGGGGTGTAGTCCTCGCGACGCTGGGCTTTGCAATTGCCGGTACTATCGTAGTTCGTCGTTCGTCCAAAGGACTGGTTACGCCGCGATGAAGTTTCTGGTGGTGTACCCGATGGGTACCCGCAAAATGCGGTCTTTGATGGGTTTGAAGAGTCTCAACGAGTCAGGAGTAGTCAGGTCGGTTTTTTCGTAAGCTTCGACAAAACCGCAATTTCGGTATCAAGAACTCGGTTTTCCTGGTTTTCTGTGGTCGGTTTCGATTCCCCCCGCCCTGCATGTTCGGAACGAAGGCAGCGTAAGATCGAACCGAACTATCGAACGGGTGACGTCCAGCCGTGTAAACTGGACGTCATAGGTGCGGGCTGCGTGAGCAAGTCGCGGCCACACATTAGTTTACGGCGACTTTGCGGCGAACTGACGCGCTGTAGAAATACTAGTTCTACCGTTTTGCGCACTGCTTGACGGTGCCGTTTCGAGATCGTGTGACGGGGTTAAGTGCGTTTGGAGTATGGAGTTACGAAAGCGGGCGATCGGATTCGAACCGACGACGTCCAGCTTGGGAATCCTCCAGAACCAGATCCTAACGGCTTGTCAGATAAGCACTAACGATCGATGCACTAATGGCTTGCGTCACTGGGTCTGGACTGGTTCTGAACTGATTTTGCGCTGATTCTGGACTCGATTTGACGCAAATGTGACGCAAAAAAATGAGCCGCAGAAACTATACCGTTGCGACTTTCATCGCTACTCCGCTGTACTCATCGACACACGCTAAAGGACTGATTTTTGCGTGTATCCATCGTGCACACCGCCAGCCAAAATTGAAGGGCAGTCGCGCTTGCGAACTGACCAGGCTCTAGTTCGTCGTGCCCAAAAGGTTCATCAGCTCCGCCACGTCGCGCAGGTCCACCAAGCCGTCGCCGCTGAGGTCTGAGCATCCACAAAGTCCGGTTGTGTTTTGCCAGGGCTCGGGGCCCGTCAGGCAAATCGACATTCCTTGGGCGGATTCGTTCTGGACGGTGAAATCCGCTGCGGTAACGATTCCGTTGCCGTCAAGGTCGCCGGAGAGGGCGCGCCATCTCGCCACGAAATGCTCGCCATCCGAGTTCGTGAACAGTCCACCGACGTAGAGCGCATCGCCGTGGCCGTCATCAAACGAAATCATTGCTTCCACCGACCCGTTGAGGCAGCTTCCAAGAGAATACGTGCCGCTGGCTAGCCGGGCGAATTGCGGCGCCGTGACATCGTTGAATGACCCGAATTCACCACCGATGAAAGTCGCAGGACCAGATTGATCCACGGCCGGGACGATACTTCGTACGGCGTGGCTGCCGCCCGAGGTGACGCCCGCCCCCTCGATCCCAAACCAGTCGTCATTGATGCCGAGCAACCTTGCGACGTTGTTGGAAAAACCCGTCGGGCTACTGGCGTCTGGCACGCGGAACAGGCCGCCGACGTTGAAGGGCCGCAGGTAGTCGTCGTGGGCAAAGGCAGCGATTGTGAAAACGATGGGGATGCCGCCGCCCGCCGGGGGAAGCAGCGCGTCCACCGTAGACCAGCTGCCCGCGGGGGTATTCAGGCCCCAGTAGGCGAATCCGCTTGCGGGAACCCCACCAGCGGTCGTAAACGCTCCACCCACGCCGAGCCGGTCAAACGGTGGGGAAGAGTAAAGCCCCCAGGCGAGTGCGTGGACGGTGTCGTTTGTTCCGGTTCCTAAAGCTTCCCACGTGGGCGGATCAAGGAAGGCAATCTTGGCGATGCGATTCACGACGAAGCCATTCACGGGCGTTCCGTTGCCGAGGGTGAAGTCCACGGTCGTGAACGCGCCGCCGACGTACAACTCCCCACCGACGGCCTTCATCGTGTGAACCGGGCCATTGAACGGACCGAGATCGGTCCATGTTGTTCCGTCCCATCGGCGCAGCGGTTGTGGCCCGTCGATCGGCTCAACCAGCGTGCCGCCGATGTAGAGTGCCGGTGAGTCACCAAAGTCGGCCAGATCCGCGACTTCCAGCGAGAGGATGGTGCCGGCGACGGGCGTATCGATCTGCGTCCAACTTTGGCCGTCCCACTTGTGCAACATCGTTCCGCCGGCGAACAACGCCGGCCCGCTTCCATCATCGAAGATGGCAAATGCGCGAATCACGTCGTTGGGCGAACCTTCAACAGGAAGGAGCGCATGACCACCGCAAAGCGGCATCACATCCTTGCCCGACGGCAGGGGAAGTTCTGCTGCGTGTACGCACAAGCCCAAACGACATTCGTCGATCGTGCAGTCCAGGTCATCGGGCGTACAGGCAGTCTGGTCCGCCGCGTGATGTTGCGCACATGCCCCCTGACCATCGCACGAATCCAGCGCATCGCACTCCGACGACGACTGACTGCCGCAAGCCAATCCAGCGATTTCCGGTGGATGCGTGCAGACACCTGAAGTGCACCGATCCTTCGTACATAGGTTGCCGTCATCTGTGCAAGATTGCCCGTCCGGGACGGCGGGGTGCGAGCAGAGGCCCTCCTCGTCACAGACGTCGAACGTACATTCGTTATCGTCGCCGCTACAGGATTGATCGACGAGTGCCACGTGCTGGCACGTGCCGGCTACGCAAACATCATTGGTGCACTCGTTGTCGTCGCTCTCACAGGCGAGTTCGGTCGGCACCGGCGGGTGTTCGCAGACTCCGGCCGTGCAATAGTCCTGGGTGCAAACCGAGCCATCGTCTGTACAAGGCGTCTCTTCCGGAACGGGGGGATAGCATTGGCCATCATCGCCGCAGGCGTCGTCGGTACATTCGTTGCCGTCGCTTTCGCAGGGGCGGCCGGGAACCGGGACGTGAGCGCACTGCCCGCTCTGGCAGACATCGTCCGTGCAGAGGTTTTCGTCATCTTGGCAGACTTCGACGTCAGGGTCAGGGTAATGGGCGCACAAGAGTCCCTGGCATATATCTGCGGTACACTCGTTTCCGTCGTCCGCGCACGGTCCTTGAACGTTGCTGCGAATGCACCAGGTCGCAGCGCAGGTGTGAACGCTGCACTCGTTTCCGTCCTCGTAGCAAGTGCTTCCAGGATTGAGCCCCGTCAGAACGCATTGGTGCGAGGCGTTGCACTGGTACTCGTCGCAATATCCAAAGCAGACGCTCTCATCCGGGTAGCATGTTCGAGGCGGCGGATCGTCACAGACCGCGCCGACCTGCATAGTGAGGTCTGGAGGGCACTGGATGTGGATGCCGTCGCACGCCTCAGCAGGATCGCATGCGCCGACGCTCTGGCGGCAGACCTGACCCGCAGGTTTGACATTCTGAACGCAGGAGCCAGCTCCATTGCAGAAATTAATGGCGTCACACGGTTGGGTCGGTAGCGCACCGCAATTCGTCTGGGTTCCCAGGAATACAGTCTGGCACGTACTCGAACCGTTGCATTGATTGATTGTACAATCATTGCCATCCGTATCGGGACATGCCGCTCCAGGAGCCTTCGAAGGGTGCATGCATTGCCCGGCATTGCAGGTGTCGTAGGTGCAATGATTCCCGTCGTCGGGGCAGGAGGAAGCGCAAAAACCAGTGAGGCACAGCCCGGTCGGGCATTGAAGATTGCTCGTGCAAGGCTGCGCCCCTTGCGTATTGATAACGCAACTGCCGCTGCCATTGCATTGGTACGGCAGAGCGTCGCAGGCGCTGTTGGCGCAAGGTGTGCTCTGTGGTTTCTTTGAATCGGGAGGACAGGTGCCGCTGCCCGCCGTGCAATAATCAGGCAAATCGCACTGGCCCGTCGCGGCGCGGCAAATCTGTTGGAGCGGGACGCGACAACTGGTGTCGCAACACTGCCCCGCGGCGCCGTTCATGGCCCCGTTGTCGCATTCCTCATCCGAATCAATCCGGCCATTGCCGCAAAATCCCAAATTGCGGTACCAGAGGACACCGAGGCCGGTTGAGTGGCCTGCTTCGCCGCGGTCCGCCTGAAAGTTTTCCTCGGTCGTGACGACATCGAGTCGACCATCCGCGTCGAGGTCGGCGAGTTGGACGTTGTCATATTTGGAGTTGGTTCGGCAGGGCGCGATGGGGCGAACCTTCCACTCGGGTGTTGCGCAGGGAGCACAGATTGGATTGGCCAAGGGGTTAAACGAGAGCGAGTAGAGTGCGTGACCGGCACCGCGAACCGAGAAGACCAGGTCATTGTGGCCATCGCCGGTCACGTCGCCGATGGCGACCCCCTTACTCACTGCGTCGCCTTCCGCATCGATGTCGTAGGGCAATCCGCCTGCGGCATAGATGGGCCACACCGTCCAGGACTGTCCGCCCGCGCTGATACGTCGGTAGTAATAGCCGGCGAAGCGTCCGGCATCGGCAGAACCGGAGTCCTCGCATGTTTGCCCAGCGGGGCAGTCCGCAGAGGTTGAACAATAGAGACACGAGTCGCCGCTACAAGTTCCCTTGCTGAAGCTCGCGGCCACGACGATGTCCCTGAGGCCATCGCCGTCGACGTCGCCGTAAGCGTGGAATCGGAAGGGTTCGCCGCTTGAAAACCTGGTTCCGTCGCCGCGGCCGATGACCGCGCTTATGTGATCGATGATGTGCGGATCGCCCCAGCCGTCGAGGACGCCCCCTTGCTGGGGGCTGGTCCTGTTCTCAAACCATCCGATCATGATCCGATCGCTGACCAGCACGTCGTTGTCGCCGTCCCCGTCCATATCGGTGAGCTCGATGCCCATCACCCAGGAAAGATCGCGCTTGATTCTGTGCTTGTTCCAACGACTGAGATCCATCTTGGGATCGGAATCGTTGAATTTTGGCCCGAACGGCTCGCAGACGCCGTCGACCTTCGGGCACTCCCACCACCAGACGCCGCCGTAGCGACCGCATACGACGTTGAATTCGTCGCATAGGGCGCAGGGATCTTCGAGTATGTCGTCAACGCAAAACGGAATCGAGACCTTCGTCCCCGCGACGATGTCGGCACATCCGTCGCCGTTGATGTCGGCGGCGCGGACTTGCATCCAAAGCTGGTGGTCGCCGGGCAGGGCTTTGCCGAGCCATTGCCCGTTGTGGGCGCGTGCGTGGACGGTGACGTCTTTATTTAGGCCCTCTGTTGCCGTGATCACGCCGTCGGGCGTGCCGGCGAGGTCGAGGTCGAAGTTGGCGAAGGCAGCGTCCTCAATGTAGCTGGTTGTTTCTCCGCCGCGCACGTCGGCCGGATCGAGTGCATATGGGTAGGCCCATTCCTGATATACCGCGCCGGGATTCGTGCAGGACGTGGCGCTCATGGGATCGGGTGGGTTGCATGGGTTAGAATAGACATAGGTGACGCCGCTCTCTTCCCACCCTGTCACGATGTCCATGTCGCCATCGCCGTCGGCGTCGGCCAGGTCAACGCCGTCGGCACCGGCGTATCCGAAGCGGAAGTTGGAGCAGTCCGACATGTCGCCGCCGGGATCGACGTAGTATTCCTGCCAGGCGCTCCGACAGACCGACCCGCCGCAGTCGGCGTTGCTCACGCACTGCCTCCCTACGTTCGGGCCGCTCGCGCAGACTTTGACGAGTTGGTTGCTGCAAACGTCGTCGGCGGTGCAGGGGGTGACAGGCGGGTCTGGGCAGGCGCCCCGCGCCACGCCGCACACGATCGACATGCAGAGGGCGAATACACCCCACGCAATGGAAGAAATGCCGCGCAACCAAAGAGTAGACGACGCGTAGTTTCCGTCGGCGCTGCGCAACGTGAGCCGAACTGGTTCTGCTACATCATGAAAATGATGCATCTTCCCGACCCTCCACACTCCCAACCTCGTCGAAGGAAACCGGCCGGGAGGCCTGCATCCATTGATCCGGTCTATCAGCCTCTTTCCCTTGCAAGCGCGACACTCGCTCAGCTTGCAGGGGGTCCGTCCCGGCGATCAACCCGGACTCGCGCTGCTCGCGAAGACGGTAGACCCGCCTGACCGATCGATTCGCGGACATGAATTTCATTGCCGGAACTCGATCTTAATCCGCGGCCTGGACGGAGCCAAATTTGTCGTCACGTAAGCTATGGCGCGAAAACTCTTTTCGGACCTTGGTGCGCCCCGATTTCGAGCAGATTTGGGCGCATCATCGGTGCCAGCACTTTCGGGAGCAAACGCTGCTGCGTGGCACTAATGCGGGATCGCCCTGACAAGGTAAGACTGTCGGGGGCATATCTGCCTCATTCCGGATTCTCGCGCAACCCATGCTTACTGCGTGGTTCAGTCTGCGTTGGTCTCGCCTGGTCTAGGGAGGGGGTGACCTGCCCCCGATTCATGTACCAGCCGCTTTGAGAGTCAGTTGTTCCTTCGGGCTACTATCCTCTCGGACTAAAAACCCCAG
>JBKJYI010000116.1:0-12245 GCA_046715855.1 Phycisphaerae bacterium | reverse complement strand
GGGCCAAACTGTGATACCCGCCTGCCGCGATGCCGACAACGCCGGTGTTGAGCGAGGGCGCGATGCTTTGCCCGAAGTGGGGAAAGTTCACGTGAGCCGAACCGCCTGCCCCCCAAGCCACGACTGTTCCATCGACCTTAAGACCCAAGCTGTGATACCCGCCTGCTGCGATGGCGATGAAATCGGCATTGGGCGCGGAAATGTTTGCCTCTCCAGCGGAGTTGTTACCCCACGCAACTATGGAGCCGTCGGACTTGAGACCAAGGCTGTGACCTCCGCCTGCGGCGACTTGCGTGAACGGTCCGGTTAAGTCCACGCCGACAACCCGGCTGCCCCACCCGACAATGGAGCCGGCCGGAGTCTGCGCAACCGCCATTCCATCGAGAAAGACAATAAACAGAAGCAGGCAGCGCGCGAACGTAGCTCGAACTACTGCGGCCTGCTCGGTTCGAAGTGCAGCGGAAAACACGCTATCATCGTACCGCGCAGCCGAGCCTGACTGCAATGTGATTTTCGAGAATAAGTATGAAAGTACAGTATTTCAAGGACACCGACACGCTCTACATCCGTCTTATTGATCGCCAGCCGGCATCGACCACGGAAATCAACGAGAATATTCTGGTGGACATCGACGCCGACGGCAAAGCCGTGGGTCTAACCATCGAGCACGCCCGTCAGCCGGACCGCGACTAGGCTGCGGATGCAACCGCAGCGAGAGCGCCGTGCGGTTGCAGCCGGAAGCCACGCGGCACGGCGAGGGGAGAGCAATCGGGCAAGTTGGAATTTTCGCTCGAAACCAGCGCCGGATGAAAGTGCGTGATCTTTGGGCTATCGAAGACACGTCCTACTCCAGGTCCCGAACTCACGATTTTCGCCCGCTTTCACCTTTTTGAACTTTGAACTTTAAACTTTATTTTTCGAGCTAGCGCCTCACGCTGATCGCGAAAAACCCAAAATCTGCGCGCGCCTTCCATGTTGTGTTATATGCCAGCGCAGGAAAAGCGCTCGCGGGATGGTCAGTATGCTGAGCCAACTGGACTTACGAGAAAACGAACGGCAAAACCGCCTTTCAAGGCGAACCCACCGAAACCCTGTTTTTCACCCGGCCCACCGGGATTTCGCGCCCCGCCAACAAAAAAAAGTGCAGAACAAACCCAATCCAAAACTCGCCCGAGTCAACTTTCAGTTTTTGCTTTCCGCTTTCTGCTTCCCGGCACCCTGTGCGCATCTGCGGTGCCCCCGCTCGACCGGACACCATCCGCTCGCGATAATCGCACAACAACGTTTACGAAATCGCCGAATTTCAAGGAGGAAACCATGCGCATCCGACGAATTCAATTCGCAGCCATCCCCATTCTTCTCGCCGCAACGATCGCGGGCTGTGGTTTTGTTGGCCCCGGTGTAACCCCGGGCGGCCAGGAAGACATCGCCTCCGCCCGCCTGACCATTGAACGTGGCGGCGTCCCCCATCCCGATTCCATTACCGTGGACGGCTTCCTTTCGGAGCACGTGGTCTTCATGAACACCCGAACCGACGCTGAGGGCATCTTCATCGGCGTCGAAACCGCGTGGCACCGCGACTTCAATGCCCTCACGCCGCAGGCCACCATGCAGATCGGCTTCGGCATCAACATCGACCCCGACACCTTCGAACGCGGCAACCTGAATCTGGGCCTGGTCATCGACCGCAGCGGATCGATGAATGAATCGATCGACAATCGCACCGGCACGACCAAGTTCGACGCGGTGAAAATCGCCGTCGATCGCATGCTGGCCCAACTCACCCCGCTGGACCAGGTCTCCATCGTGGTGTTCAACGAGCAAAGCCAGACGCTCCTGGAGGCTGCACAGGGGACCGACATCGCCGCCATCAAGGGCGCCCTTGATCGGGTAGTGCCAAAGGGTAACACCAACCTCGCCGCGGGCCTGCGCCGCGGTTTTCAGACCGTCGCCCGCCACCGCACCGCCGGTCGCCTCGACCGCGTCCTGGTCTTCACCGACGCCCAGCTTTATGGCCGCAACGTCGAACGCCTCGAAGATTTCCTCGACGTGATGCGTGAATATGCCAAGGACAACATCGGTGCCACCGTGTTCGGCGTGGGATCGGAATTCGGCGACGACGTGGCCCTGGAAATTTCGCAGATTCGCGGCGGAAACTCATTCTTCCTCAGCGACTTCGAACGCATCGTGGACGTGTTCGACGAAGAATTCGAATTTTTGGTGGCCCCCGTCGCCTACGATGTCACGCTCACCGTAAACGTTCCCTTCGAGTTCGACGTGGTCGATGTTCATGGTCTGCCCGCCGAGGAGCCATTTGGCCACGTGCTGCGACTGACCGCACCAACCCTGTTCTTGAGCCCGCGCCAAGGGGGGGGCGCGGCATTCGTCCGCTCGCGGGCCGGATCCCTGGTCAACCTTGACATCCCCAACTCCGTGGGAAACGTCACCCTGACCTACACGACCACGGATGGCGATCGCGTCGGCTCCGATGCGCTCGTCGCCACTCTGCCCGCCGGCGTCGAACCCGACGCCGACCCGAGTTACTTCGAAACCCAGGGCGTGCAGCGTGGAGTCTTGCTGCTCAACACGGTGCTCACCCTCAAGGCCGCCTGCGAAGACGTCTATCCATTCGGCTTCCTGTCGAGTGACCGGGCCAGCCGCGCTCGAGCGATCACGCGAATCACCGAATTCCTCGACTACTTCGACGCTCTGGCCGCAGGACTTGAAGACCGTCTTTTGCCCATTTCGCGGAGCCTGTCGGAGGAGCGCGCCTTGCTGGTCCAACTCCGCGCCAATCTTGGCGGCTGATCCGTTTGGATAAAGCCACGGCAAGAACGAGCCTTTTGCCAGTCGCACACGGTGATGGCTGCCGTTTCCTCGCCAACCAGAAGCCCACGGCTTCTATAATGGCCACATGGAAGTCCAGACGGCCTTGACCCCCTCAATTGCAGACCGCATCGCGGCCCGGCAGCGCCCTGCTGGCTGGCCGCTCATGCACCAGACCTGGGGCAAGCTGCTCTTCATCCACTGGCCCATCCCCGCCGAACTGCTCAGACCAAAAACACCCCCTCAACTCGAAATCGACACGTACGAAGGCCAAGCTTGGATCGCCATCACGCCGTTCACCATGTGGAACATTCGCCCCAGCTTTTTCCCGCCACTTCCCTTTTTAAGCCAGGCTCACGAGCTCAACGTCCGCACGTACGTTTACCATGGCCGCGTCCCGGGCGTCTGGTTCTTTTCCCTCGACATCAACCACGCCTTGGCCGTGCCGCTGGCTCGAACGCTTTATCATTTACCCTACTTCAAGGCATGCATAAACATGACCCAACAGGGCGATTCGATCGACTACCGCCTGCGCCGTGATGCAACGATGCAATTCGACGCAAAGTGGTCGTGCGGAGCTTCCCTTGCGGAATCCAAACCCGACTCACTGGAATATTTTCTCACCGAACGATACTGTCTGTACTCGGCGCGCGGCGGCGACGCGTATCGTGCCAGAATCTGGCACGAGCTGTGGCCCCTGCAATCGGCGAAGCTCGATGATCTCCGATCCACAATGATCGAATCCCACGGCCTGCCAACCCCGCAAGGACCTCCGCTGCTCCATTACTCAAACCGCATCGACGTCGAAATTTGGCCGCTCAAGAAAATCGCGATCGATTTGAAGCGTCCTTAACGTTGTTTACGGAGTTGCAACACAAGTTAGTTTGTAAAAGTGCTGGAACGGCGTACGAGGTGAGCCGCTAGAATCACCAGCGCGGTGCTCATCGCTATCAGGCCGTAAGTGGACGTTGCCGGAATGTCGGCCGTAGCGCATCCCCCGGCAGGCGGAGTTTCCGGCTGGAGTTCAACAGTCACGGCAACCGGCACGTTCAACACCGGAACGCTCAGATCCTGCGTCCCATAGCCGCTCGTGGATGCACGAACGGTGTAAGTGCCATTGGCTGGCACCAGGTAGGTCCACCGCCCATACGGAGGTGCTGTCACCCTGGGCGTCTCCCCCGTGTCGTACACATAATTGGTAAGCGTGACCGTGGCCTCCAGGGGACTTCCACTACATGCGTCGGTAACATGCACGTCAATACGTGCCTGCCCCAGGCGCTCATACATATATCGCCATCCGCCCCGATTTTGATTCACAATCCCCGCCACCTGTGAGAATGCCGGCTCAAAGCTCGTTCCCACCTCAATAATGAACGCGTACACGCCGCGGTGTGCGTAATACCAACTCGTGTCGTCACCATTGACGCCGCCAAAAGGCACCGGCGAATACACGTCGTACCGCGTGCCGTCCGTCGCGAAGATGCCGTCCGACACGCCGTGCACCATTTCGTGAATGACGGAATGCTCGGGCATCTGCCCAGATGGCGACCCGTTGCTGCAGGCATAGGGATAATCGATGAATTCGCCGAAGGAATGATACGAAGTCGCCATCACGAAGTGATATTGATCCTGCAGCGCCATCATCGCCCGAGTCTCCATCTCGGAAGCCGAAGAGGGGCCGCGGTAAATGTCGCTGCTGCATGTGGAGCTCGATCCACACCCCGGCCCCCACAAATAAGGATAATTGCGATTCAAATCGACGCCGATGCACGAATACGCCATCCGATTCTTCCGCCAGGAACTTGTGCCATTGAATACATGCTGCACGCCGTCCGGATTCACCATCGGAACAACGACGGTAGTATATCCGTCCACCCAGGCGGTTACGTCCTCGTCGATGCCATAGCCGTTCGTTAATGTCTCCACGATATCCATGGCCACATGCGAAGTAGCCACCTCGCGAGCGTGATGCTGCGCATTGAATTGAATCGCCGGTTCGTCCTCGATGGCATCAGGTTGGTTGGAGATCTCAATCGCCCAAATATTCCGCCCTTGTGTGGTAGTCCCGATGGAAAATACCCGCGTAATGGCCGGATGGTCAGCGGCAACCTGTGCGAGCATGGAATCAATTTCGGTCGGGTCAAAATACTGCGTCTGCGTTGCGACGCTCCCCTCTTCGCCGCGCAGCTGCTCGCTGACGATGCGAAAGCCCGCATCGAGCATTCGTCTCCGCTGCGCTTCGTCCGTGATTTCGACCGTGAGCGTCCCGGCCTTCGCATTGTGCCCGCATCGATCAGTCGCAAACCCCTGCGCAAGCAACCAGTCCCGCCACTCTCGCACAGCCTGTAGGCCGCCGGCCCCAGGCACGGCCACTTCCACTGAAATAGTTGTCGCCTTCCCGGTTGGTGCGTCTTCTGCTTTTGTGGATATCTGAGCCGATACAGCAGTCTCAAAGCCAAGAAGAAACAACGGCAAGAAGTAGTGGACGTGATGGCGACTCATAACGACCAGCGTATCGGAATGAGGACTTGAAAGTCAACGATTTGGCTGCGTTACTCCCACTCAATGGTTGCAGGAGGCTTCGAAGAAATATCATACACCACGCGATTGATGCCCTTGACCTCGTTGATAACACGATTCGAAATCCTCGCAAGAACTTCGTAATCCATATGCACCCAGTCGGCGGTCATGAAGTCCTCGGACTCCACGAATCGCACCGCTACCACGTGCTGACCCGCATAAGTCCGATAGTCGCCCATCACGCCGACCGTACTCACCGGCAAAAGCACACCGAACGCTTGCGCAATCTTGCGATACCAGCCGGCCGCGCGAATTTCTTCGATGATGATTTTATCCGCAACCCGCAGCAGCGTCAGCCGCTCGCGCGTTACCGCACCCATGATTCGCACGGCCAACCCTGGCCCAGGGAACGGATGCCGCCACACGATTTCTTCGGGCAATCCCAAGTGCTCGCCCACTCGCCGCACTTCGTCCTTGAACAAATCACGCAGCGGCTCAACTAGTTCGAAACCCAACTCTGCCGGCAATCCCCCGACATTGTGATGAATCTTGATATTGGCCGCTTTGCCGCTGACGCTATGTCCCGACTCGATCACGTCGGGGTAAAGCGTCCCCTGCGCCAGGAACTTGGCCCCCTTGATCTTCTTCGCCTCATCCTTGAACACATCAATGAACTCATGCCCGATCGCGATTCGCTTTTTCTGCGGATCGGTCACGCCGCCGAGTTTCGCCAAAAATCGATCGGCCGCATCCACCACGTGCAAATCAACCTTGAAATGCTGCCGGAAGGCGGCCTCCACCACCGCGTTCTCCCCCTCGCGCATCAATCCATTATCGACATAGATGCAACTGAGCCGCTCGCCGATCGTCTCGTGAATCAGCGCGGCGGCCACACTGCTGTCCACTCCGCCGCTCAGCCCGCATATCACTCGTGACGTCGGTCCCACTTGCTTGCGAATCTTCTCGACCGAGTCGCGGACCACGTTGCCGATCTGCCAGTCGCCCGCGCACTTGCAAACGTCATAAAGAAAATTGCGAAAAATCTGCGACCCGCAGGGCGTATGGGTTACTTCCGGATGAAACTGCACGCCGAATACCGGAAGCGTGCGATGTTTCACCGCCGCGATGGGACAACTTCGCGTCGCCGCAAGGGAAATAAAATCATCGGAAACCGCATTTACGATGTCGCCGTGACTCATCCACACCGTCGTCGATGCTGGGACGTGAGCCAACAGAACATCGTGGTCGCTCACAGTGAGCATCGTGCGGCCAAATTCACGCGATTCACCCGGCTGAACATTTCCGCCGAGCATCTGGCAGGCAAGCTGCATCCCGTAGCAAATGGCCAGAACCGGAAGCCCCATCTCCAGGACTTCGGGCCGGCACTTGGGAGCCTTCGGGTCGTAGACGCTCTCCGGGCCGCCGGAAAAAATGAGCCCCACCGTGTTGAGCTCGCGAAGCCTCGCCGCCGTCACATCCGGCCCGACGATCCCGCTGTGAACGTGATGTTCGCGCACGCGCCGCGCGATGAGTTGTGCGTATTGTCCGCCGAAATCAAGAATGGCTACGGTCGCAGGATTCATCGAAGTCCGTCAAAACCCTAGCTTCCACCAATCGAAGAGATGCGTCAACCCATCGTTCAAACCCAACCACCACGCCGCCGCACCGCCCGCCGCAATGAGCGGAGTTCCCAATCCAAAAAACCACTCCACCCGCACTCGCGTATCCGCCGGCGCCGCCGACCCCAATCGCAAAAACCAGAACCACCAGAAAATCAAAGTGACTCCCGCGACCATCCCGGCCATCAATTCCAGCGCATACCGTGATGGACTCCACCCCCACCGCGAAATGTCACCCACCCGGCTAACCGATCGGAGCACCAGCAGCAATCCCGCGATCAGCAACGGAACGCTCCACGCCGTACTGTAGTGCAACGCCGCGGTCATCCGCCCGTCTCCACGATAGGAAGATCGATGCGCTGCCTGCACGCCCGCCCGAATGGACGCAAACACGATCCAAAGCAATAGGAGCCCGCTGACGAACCCCGCGACGCCCGCAATCACCGCCTGCGGCGCGTTCCACCACAAATCAACAGGTGTCCCCGGAGCGGCCGTTGCCCGATAGGGATTCGGCGTGGCTGCAACATGCAGCCAACCGCGCCCTTGCGGTTTGGTGGACCCCCTTGCCTCAATCCCCGGCGAAGCCGAGACTGCCCGCCAACCGTGATGGGTCGCGAGCAACAATCCCAACACGCCCGCGAGCAAGAGTAGATAGCGCCTCGAAAAAGCCCGCGCCGCCGCTGAAGTTCGCATCAGCGCCAGATGCTTGATTCGCCCCGCCGGGGCCGTCCAAATCCACTTCAACATCCGCCCATGACCCGGCATTTCGTGGGAATAGGCCTCGGCAAACGGCGTCGTATCGTCGCTCGTCGCCGTCCGATCGACTCCGAAATCCAGCCCACAAAGCGGGCACCGTTCGAGCGCACTCTCCTCGATCCGCTGCCCGCACGCCGGACATCGCGTCACCGCCGACAATTCCGTGTTGGAAATAACCATAGTGCCGAAGGGTCTGTAAGAACGCCAATTACTTTACCGTAAGGAGTTCAACGTTGCGACTCGCCCCGCTCGAAGGGCAGTCAATTTGAACCCTCAAATCTGAAATTTGAAATTCTTCGAATTGAGCCGTAGGTCGGGTCATCGAGCCGACAGTCAACTTCATCTCGCGTGCAAGTCACCCAAGAGTACTTCCTGAGTCCGCACACTGTTTCCGCTTGAATCGCGAATTTCCACGCAAATACTGGGAGTTTCGATCTCCCATTTAATCGAAACGAGTCCGAAGTTCGATTGAAAATACATCTCCCCCACCCGGTGCTTATTGGCCTCAACGGTAAACAACCGCGGCTTGTTCAGGCTGCTCGAAGTCACATCGTACAGCGGATAGTCCACCACCCCATCGAGCCGCGATATTTCCGCGTGATGCCGATCCCCGCTTAAAAATACCACCCCCTTCGCCCCGGTCTCGCCAATGAGCCGAAACAGCCGCTCACGCTCGTGCGGAAAATTCGCCCACTTCTCGTATCCGTGCTCTTCGGAGATCACTTGAATACTCGATGCGATCAGACGAAGTTCAGCCGGCTCTCGAAGCTGCTCTTCCAGCCACTTCCACTGCGCCGCCCCCAGCATGGTCGTCGAAGTGTCGCGCGTTGGCACATACGGCCCGGCCCGATCCACTGGCGGAGGGGGTTCGTTCGCCCCGCGTTTCACCAGCGGCCCGCGAAAGTACCGTGTGTCCAGCAGAATAAACTGCATCCGCCGCCCCACGGGCCCCACGATCACCGAATCGTAAATTCCCTCGCGGCCCCACCGCGGCGAAATCTTGGGCACGCCAAAAAACTCCAGAAAAATCGCCTGCGACTGCGCCTTTTGCGGATATTCCGCTCCCACATCGGACCGCCCATAATCATTATCGTCCCACGTCGCCAAAATCGGCACGCTCTGCCGCAACCGCTTGAACCCCGCGTCGGCTCCCAGCTTGGCATACTCCACCTTCATCACCGTCATGTCCTCAGTCTTGGCGTAGATATTGTCCCCCAGCAGCACCATCACATCGGGCTTGGTCTCTCGAATCGCATCCCAGATATCGTCCGCCCTCGCCAGAAAAGGGATGGCCACCTTCGGCACCTTCATGTCGTGACATGACCCAAAAGCAACCCGCGTAATTGGCTTCGCCAAATCGAGTTTCGAATCCGCTTGTTCTTCGCCCAAAGTATGTGTCGGGTTCCCGATATTGCTGACTACGGCAACGCAAAGCAGCCCAAAGACGCACTGACCCGCAAGTTTTCGCGCGAATCTGCTCGCGTAGCTCTGGAATAAATTGGGTATACAATGCCGACTCGACAGGAAAGCAGCGTCCCAGCGGGACGCCTTGAAAATAGCCCAGCATTTCAATGCTGGGTTTCGAAAGGCCGACGAATCGAAAGTCCCGTAGGGACGGCTGAAACGAAACCTATCCAATATCATGGAACCAACCACCAACGCCGATCAGTTTCTCGTCGAGCAGATCAAGGCCGGCAGCCCCTCCGCCTGGCGTGAGCTCATCGACCGCTACTCCGGCCGGCTCCTCGCCTTCGCCCGCGCCCGGGCCCCAAGTTTCAGCGACGCCGAAGACCTCGTCCAGGAAGCCCTCGTCGGCTTCCTCCAATCGCTCGCCCACTATGACCCGGCCCGCTCCCTCGAAACCTACCTCTTTACCATTCTCCGCTACAAACTCTACGATGTGCTCCGGCAAAAACGCCCCGCCAACATCGCCGGCCCCGACGAGCTCACCGACTGGTGGGAGCAGGTGCTCCCCGACTCCACCGAATCGCCCAGCAAGGCCGCCGCCCTGCATGAGGCCACCGTCCAACAGGCCGAGCTTTTAGCCGACCTGCTTCGGCAACTCATCCACGAAGCCCGCGACCGCGGCGCCTTCGACGACCTGCAGGTAATCGAGCTCGTCTTCTACGCCGGCAAGCGAAACATCGACGTGGGCGAGTTGCTCGACATCGACCAGAAAGCCGTAGCCGGAGTCAAGTTCCGCGCCATTCAAAAGCTGCAAGGCTTTCTCTCTCAGCGCGACCCCGGTGCAATCGCCTGCCTCGAGGACGACGCCGAAGTCACTGTTGCCCGAGTCTGGCGCGAACACCGCCTCACTTGCCTCAAGCGCAGCACGCTCGGCAGCTATGCTCTGGGCGTCCTCGACGAACCATGGAAGAGCTACACCCAATTCCACCTCGACGTGGTCGCCTGCCCCATGTGCCTGGCCAACCTCGCCGACCTCGAGGCCGAGGAAGACCTCCGCCCCCCCGCCGACACCGAGGCCATGTTCCAATCCAGCATCGGCTTCCTGCGAAAGTCGTCAACATGACTCAGCGAATTTTTGGTAGTTTGTCAGTTTGCGGGGTGGCACGGTCTGGCGCCTTTTGCCATGCCGTGTATTCGGTTGTCAAGGTCGCGCCACGGATCAGGCTGACCGACTACGGAGTTTTTTGAACCGTCGGGAAACAATCAAGGTCGAAGGAGCGGTCCAGTGCACCTAAATTCCAGCAAGCGAAATAGCGCCCGAAAGCGTGCCGGGAGTTATTTGAACACGTCGCGCGATAGAATTCAGATTCCTCAGCACCAAGACAATTCGCCACTTTTGAGCTAATCGTCTATCGATTAGCTTATCTCTTATGAATGAAGAAACGCTCAACGCACAAACAGACGCTCTTCTGTCGATTACAAGTCACGATCTCCGATCGGGCGCACAACTCCTTAATGGGACGATTACCCTCGTGAACGCTGTGTACGGACCCAATAGTACCCAGCTTCGTACGCTCTTGGATTCGAGCAAGGACCTTGTTAAGCCTGGAAACAACAGCCTGAGAATCGGTCTCGGCATGGGGGCCATTCACGGCGTTCTCCGTAGCTTGAAAAACGACATTGAACTCGGTCTCATTCGGTCGCTTCAAGCTCAGTTTATGGGCGCGGTGCTGACAGATTTTATCGGATTAGCGAAACACTGCCTTACCGAACAGACCGATGCAGCCAAGAATATTGCGGCTGTATTAGCCGCCGCTTCATTCGAGGACACTATGCGCCGGTTGGCAAATCTCTCCGGTATTCCTCATTTTGAAAAGCTCGCTGATGTAGTCGATGCGCTCAAGACATCAGGCAAACTTTTAGGAGCGCAAGTTGGCATTGCCCAATCTTTCCTAAGTTTTCGTAACCGCGCATTGCATGCCAAGTGGGCGGAAATCAATCTACCGGAAGTACATAGCGTCATCGCATTTGTTGAACAAATCTTGATGAAAGAGTTTTGTTGACGATACCCTCAATCAGGCGGGCGCTTATCGGCGTTTCGAGGAGCCGGTTGACTGCCTGCACGCTCTTTGGAAAACAAATCTGGCAGATGAGCAAACAACGCGACCGGCCAAAGCGCGATCGCCAAAGTGAAACTACCTGTCATACCGATCGCCCCAATTTCGCCCAACGCAAACCTACAAACGGCGATAAACACCCCCAAAGCCAAATAGACACCTCCGATATAGAAACCCCATGTGCCGCCTTGAAGCCACGTAACAAGAAGCAATATCCATATGGCAACCCCAAACAACAACAAAAGGTCAGTTACCGCGCCTAAAATCTTTATCATAATTGGTTGAAAAACATAAAGGCTTGTATACTTGATATTTGACCGACGAAACAACCGCCATTTGGCGAATATTTCGAGGGGCGTCATATCATCGGCCAATCGTTCCCGCCATAGATTCACGCCATCGTTTGCTTCACTCAATATTCCCCAATGGAATCGAAGCAATCCTCGCGCGACATGAGACAAACCGATTAGCAATGCGCCTAGAAGTCCGTACCAGAGCATCTCGCATGGGCCCTTTCCATCAACGTCTATCCCAGCACCTTCCTAAGGCGGTCCGCCGCCCAGTCGATTTCGTCCTTGGTGATGCACAGCGGGGGGGCCAGGCGGATGGTTTGTTCGTGGGTGTCTTTGCAAAGCAGACCTTCGCGCATCAGTGTTTCGCAGTATCCGCGGGCTTTGCCGGCCGCCGACGTAAGGTCGATCCCGAACCACAGACGGGTGTCCCAAGTTTTCAAACTTGGGGCCGTGATTAACCGCCGTAACGTGCCCAACCTAAATCATCCCTTTGCGTTGATCTCATTTTCTCTGAAAAATGCGCGCGCCCTGGATGTTATACAGGGTGATGGAAACAGGAAGCGCACGCTATGCCTCTAGACCCAAAACAAGCGTGTTCTTTGGGCATTAATTCGGCTTATTCGAGTTGAAGGGAGTCGGCGCAGCGGCTCCGGGTCGGCCGGGGTTCCGGTCGTTTCGTAGCCCATCGGGTTTGTGTCATCCATCAT
>JBKJYI010000115.1:0-6990 GCA_046715855.1 Phycisphaerae bacterium | reverse complement strand
GTTTACAAGATTCAGCACAAAGGGGCGCAAGAAGGTTGATCCGGAAGTGTAGGGATGAGGTCGTTCGCGATGATAAAGGCCGCGTCCACAAACCCAACAGGAGCGAAACGACGCGTCGGTCGCTATTCGGGTGACTCGGGGTTGGGGACTTTTGTGCGCCAAGCGGTCGGGTCGGCGCCGAGTTTGCAGCCGAGTTCGGCCAGCGAGGCCATGGTTTCTTTTTTGAACGGGCCTTTGACGGGCGGGCGCCAGTCGTCGGGGATGGCGATGAAGCGCAGCTCGATGTCTACGTTGTCGCGCAGGCGAAGGTACTCCATGGAGAGAGCCAGCGCTTTCAGGCTGCTCAGTGTTGCCGAACGGATAGAGATGTCGAGCGACCGCTCCATGACGGATGGCCAGCTTGGGGGCAGGCACTCCGAGCACGTGGTCAGCTGATTGTTGACGACGACCCACACGCGGGTCTTGGGAAATCTGCGGCCTGGGTGTTCCCGCTTCCAGATGTTCACCGTGCTGTGCGGCGAATCCTGGTCGGTGGTGTAGGCGATGTTGCGGGTGACGCCACCGTCCACGTAGAGGTCGCCGTCGATTTTGACCGGCGGGAAGACGGCCGGGATCGCGGTCGAGGCAAGAATGACGTCATCGAAATCGGCACGGCGTTTTTCTCCGGCAGCAACTTCGCCGGCCAGCCGGGTGGAATCCCACATGGTGAGCAGACCCAGGTCGAGATTGGTGGTTCCGATGAGAAGCATGCGGTGCTCGCGGCCGCCTTCCGCGATGGCGTTGAGCATAGCCTCATCAATGCAGGATCGGATTTCGTCTCGGAGTCCGGCATTGTCGATGAAGGATTCGCGGATCAGCAGGATTGAAAGCAGGTTGCGAATCCTGAACCAGTGCGGCTTGGGATTGCGGTAGGAGCAAAACGCCTGCTCGTAGGCGTCGTCGGTGCCGACAAATGCGAAAGGAGCGATGAGTGCCCCGGTGCTCACGCCGGTTACCACGTCGAAAGTCGGGCGTCGAAACGCGGGGTCGGTCACGCTCCCCCAACCTTTGAGCACTCCGGCCCCGAAGGCCCCGTGGTCGCCGCCGCCGGAGAGGATGAGCACATCGAAAACCGGCTCCTTCGCAGGGCGATCATCGACGTCTTGCAAGGCCGCGGCCTGCTCTTGTTCGTAAACGATGCGCTCGACGGCCGAGCGGCTGAGGGCGACGCGCCGCTCATTTACCTGGCGAATAAAAATTTCGCGGTGTGCGGCCAGTTCCGCCGGCGAGCGGGAAGTCTTGAATGGCGTGCACCCACAAGTCGTGCACGTTAACAACAGCAATGTACGAAATCTAAGCATTTTCGAGGAACCAGCGAGCCGAAGGGTAGCGGCCGGGGGCATTGGTAGAATCGAGTTCGGTGAGCAAGCCACGGACGGTGCGCAGGCCAATTTCTTCGGACCAGGCGAGCGGGCCTTTGGGATAGTTTGTGCCAAGTTTCATGGCGATATCAATGTCTTCTCGTGAGGCCACGCCTTCGTCGAGCGCGAGGGCGGCTTCGTTGAGGACGGCGGCCAGGATGCGTGCGAAAATGTATTGCTCAGTGCTTCCAGCGCGGGCGGCGCCGGCGCGCTCCGCGAAGGCCTTGATTGCACCGGAAAGCAGTGGGCTGACGTGGAAGCTGCGGCGGTCCACAGGGTAGGCTGCGAGCAAGGGCTTGCCTGCTTCGTAAGCATAGAACCCGCGACCGGTCTTGCGGCCCAGATGGCCGCGATCGACAAGCCCACGCTGAATTTCGTGCGGGGTGAATCGCGGATGATGCGCCATCTGTTCCCAAACCGACGTGCTCACGGCCAGGTTCACATCAAGGCCCACGAGGTCCATGAGTTCGAACGGACCCATTTTGAATCCACCGTGAGTGCGCATGACGTTGTCGATTTCGTCCACGCCGGCCACACCTTCGCCGAGAAGACGAAGGGCTTCGAGGTAGTACCCGCGGGCGACGCGGTTGACGATGAATCCGGGTGTGTCTTTGGCGACCACCGGTGTTTTGTTCCATTTTCGGGCGATGGCCACTCCCGATTGAACCGATTGGGCTGAACTCATCGCTCCGGCAATGATTTCGACCAAGGGCATGAGCGGTGCCGGATTGAAAAAGTGCATACCTATCAGGCGCGACGGATCGCGTAGGGTCTCTGCGATTTTGCTCACGGAAAGCGATGAGGTGTTCGTGGCAAGAATCGCGCCAGGGGGTAAAGCGGCTTCCAGCTCGCGGAAAACGTTTTGCTTAACTTCGAGGTTTTCAACGACGGCCTCGATGGCGAACTCGCCGCTTGAAATGGCTTTCATTTCGGCCAGGGGTCGGATTCGGGCCAGGATTGCGTTGCGCTCAACTGGCGTCTGCTTCCCCTTTTCTACTGCGCGGTCCAGGTTCTTTGTAATTGCGTCCATGCCGCGTTGCAGCACGTCGGGGTTTACGTCGACCAGCGAGACGGTGGTACCGTGCGTGGCCGCCAACTGGGCGATGCCCGCCCCCATTGTCCCCGCGCCCACCACGATGATGTTTTGCATTTGTAGCTCAACTCGACAAAACCCGGCAGGTTCTATCATAATGGAAGACTGGAACGAAACGAAGCATCCGTCCCAAGGCCTGCGTGTGCGTCCGCGCGAACTGAAGTTCGCGGCTCGTAGGGAACAATTGATGCTCCACCCGAGAAGATCAATGAAGCCTCGCATTGCGATTGTATTCGGCAGTGATTCGGACTGGCCGGTGATGGAAAAGTGCGTCGCGCAGCTTGCGGCGTTTGGCGAGCAGCCGTTTGTCGAAGTCATGAGTGCGCACCGCAACCCGGAGCGCGTCGCACACTTTGCGGCCAATGCCGAAGCCGGTGGGATTGAGGTGATCATTGCTGCCGCCGGCATGAGCAACGCGCTGGCCGGTGCGGTGGCGGCTCATACTTGCCTGCCGGTAATCGGAGTGCCGCTGGCGAACGGTCCGCTGTCGGGATTCGATGCCCTCTTGTCGACAGTGCAAATGCCGCCTGGAATTCCGGTGGCGAGTGTGTCGGTGGGGGACGCGGGAGCGAAGAACGCGGCGCTGCTGGCGATTCAAATCATCGCCCGGCACGACCAAGGATTGGCGGAAGGTTATCGCAAGTTCAAGTCCGATCAGGCCAAGAGTGTGGAGAGGAAAAACGCCGCGCTTTTGCAAACCTTGAAAAAGCCGAGTGAGAAGCAACTTGAGAAGGAATCCGCCGGTGGTCCTTGAGGGGGAGAGCCATGACACTTTCTGAGTTTTTGGCGAAACAACTTGATGGGTCGCGCGAGTGGACACTGCGACTTATCGCCGATTTGAAAGGCGGAGACTGGACCTTTCAGCCGGCCCCGGGGTTGGCCCATCCGCTCTGGCTGTGCGGGCATCTGGCCTCCTCGGAGAATTTGCTCGTCCATATCCGCTGTCTGGGTACGAAGGGTTTGCTCGACGCTTCTTTTACGGAACATTTTCCCATCGGCGGGCCGGTGAAGTCGGCTGCGGAACACGACTATCCCGCGATCCCGGTCGTGCTCGATACAATGAAGACTATGCACGAACAAACGCTGAGGGCGGTTCGCGGCATGAGTGACGCTCTGCTGGCCGAGCCGGCTTTCGCGGCCGATGGCAAGTCGCTGCATCCGCACTATCGCGACAAGGCCGGCGTCGTGGCGCATTGCAGCCGGCATGAGGGTTTTCACGCCGGTCAGATTGCGTTGATACGCCGCCTACTTGGGAAATCTTTTCTTCGATAGTGATTGATCCGCGATGGAGATTAAGGTCGTTTTCCTGGGGCCCGCGCGAGATCTGGCGGGAGTACCGAGTACGTCAATGGAAGTGCCGCACGAGATCATTGCCGCGTCCGTGCGTTCCATGATTGTCGCAAGATTTCCCCAATTTAAGGCCGCGCTGCCAACCATGCGCCTTGCGATAAACCAGGCTTTTGTATCGGAAGACCATGTCCTGAGCCCGGATGACGAAGTAGCACTGATACCGCCCGTTTCAGGAGGCTAGGCTATCACTTGCTGGACTGAGTTATTTGACGGCCCGTTGCCGCTGGATCGTGTGCTTGCCTTCGTGACCGGCGATGCCGCGCTGGGTGGAATTGTGACATTTTATGGTGCGACGCGCGGAGAAAGCGACGAGCAGCATGGCGAACTGATTCGACTGGAATATGAAGCGTATGGTGCGATGGCTGTAAAACAGATGGGTGAGCTGAGCGAGGCTGCTCAAGAGAAATGGGACGCAGGACGAGTTGCGATGCTGCACCGGCTTGGACCGGTTGGCGTAGGCGAAATCTCGGTGGCGATCGCGGTGGCCTGCCCCCATCGTGCTGAGGCGTTTGAGGCCTGCCGATGGCTGATTGATTCGCTCAAGCGTGATGTGCCGATCTGGAAGAGAGATGTGTTTGCGGACGGTTTCACACGCTGGGTCGATCCGACGCAAAAGAGTTAACGAATCTCGATAGTCTAGAATGGTCCGCCGTCGTCGTAATACCCTGCCTGCATCGATTGTGCTTCCTCCGCGGTGGCGGCGGCATATTGGCATTGTCGTAACGGTTCTCGCCATTGCGATGGCCGTCGTGTTCGAGCGGACGGGCTGGTCACCTGCCGGGAAATCGGCGGATGCGGTTCGTCCGAACTCGCTCAATCCAGATGACACGGCGCGGTATCACGATAAGACGTTCGCGGTGGTGCACGTGGTGGACGGCGACACGCTCGACATCGCCGCTCCTGATCCCGGCAACGGAAAGTCCAAGACCCGGATCCGCCTGTGGGGTGTGGACTGCCCGGAGATTGCTCATGGCGGAAGCGGCAACATGCACTTCGGACCGCAGGCAACGGCGTTTGCTAAAGAGAATTTGAGCGGAGAAGTGCAAGTGGTGCTTTCCCCTAAGCGGACGCGCGATAGGTATGGTCGTCTTCTAGCATACGTATTCATGGTGCCCGGCGGGGCGATGTTTAACGAGCTGCTCATCGAGGAAGGATTCGCCTACGCCGATCCGCGTTTCGATCATCACTATGAAACTCGCTTCGCGGCGGCCGAGCGACGCGCCCGCGAAAAGCGTGTAGGTCTTTGGGGCGGCGTGAAGCTGGCCGATATGCCCAAGTGGCGGCAAAAGCGCGAGAAAAATTCCGCTGGCAGCCATGACGAACTCTTACCCTGAGCCATCTCATTTGCACTCCGCCCAGGTGCGGCCGATGGAGATGTCTACCACCAAAGGGACTTCGAGCTTGATGCAGTTTTGCATGCCGTCGCGGATGATTTGGGTTTGCGCTTCGAGGTTTTTGCGGGAGACTTCGAAGACCAGTTCGTCGTGGACCTGCATGAGCATGCGGGCCGGCTCGGGCTCGGATTTGAGCCGGTTATGGATGACGACCATCGCACGCTTGATTAAGTCTGCTGCCGATCCTTGCACGACGGTGTTCACCGCGATCCGTTCGCCGAAGGAGACCTGGCCGCGGTTGCGCGAGGACAGTTCGGGGATGGGTCGGCGTCGGCCCAGGATGGTTTCCGCGAATCCCCGTTCCCGCGCTTCCATGATGCATTGATCGATGAATGCGCGTATGCCCGTGTAACGGACGAAATAGGCGTCGATGAAGGCTTTGGCTTCGCTGGAGGAGATGTTCAGCGTGCGCGAGAGGCCAAAGGCGGTCTGGCCATAAATGATCCCGAAGTTGACCGCTTTAGCGGCGCTGCGCTGGGCCGAAGAGACCTGATCGATGGGAATGCCGTTGACCTGGGCGGCGACGGCGCGGTGAATGTCCGCGCCTTGATGGAACGCTTCGAGCAGGTTGGGATCCTGCGAAAATTGGGCGAGCAGCCGAAGCTCGATCTGCGAATAGTCGGCGGCCAGCAACACGTGCTGCGAATCGGCGGCGATGAAGGCCTCGCGGATTCGCCGCCCCGTTTGGGTGCGGATGGGAATGTTCTGCAAGTTGGGATCGTTGGAAGAGAGCCGGCCGGTGATCGCGCCAGTCTGGTTGAAGCTCGCATGGATGCGGCCGGTGCGCGGGTTTACCTGCGAGGGTAGCGTGTCCACGTACGTCCCCTTGAGCTTGGACAGTTCGCGGTATTCGAGCAAGAGTCTGGGGATCGGATGATCGGTCGCGAGAGCGATTGCTTCCAGGGAATCGGCGTCGGTGCTGCGGCCAGTCTTCGTTTTCCTCACCACGGAGAATCCCTGCTCGTCGAAGAGAACGTTGGCGAGCTGGCGCGTGGAGTCGAGGTTGAAAGTATGGCCGGCAGCCTGGTGGGCCTGGCGGGTGAGATCCAAAAGGCGATCGGACATTTCGATGTTGAGCGATTTTAAGAACGCGCAGTCCACGGCCACGCCGTTGTGCTCCATCTGGGCGAGGACTTCGACCAGCGGCATTTCGGTTTCGCGGAATAAGTCTTCGACGTGCGTGCCGGTGATGAGGGGGTCGAGGATTTCCTTAAGGCGCCAGGTGATATCGGCGTCTTCGCAGGCGTATTCGGTGACGTGCCGCGGATCGACGTGCTCCATGGTCACCTGGTTTTTGCCTTTGCCGATCAGGTCGGTAATGGGGATCATGTCGTAGTTAAAGTACGTTTTGGCGAGGAAATCCAGCGAGTGTGAGCGGCGCATGGGGTCGAGAAGGTAGCTGGCGATCATGGTGTCGAAACGCAACCCGGAAGTTTCGATGCCGATGTTGCGCAGGACGAGCATGTCGAACTTGCAGTTCTGGCCGACCTTGGCGACGGCCGGATTCTCAAAGACCGGACGCAGTCCGGAGACGACGTGATCGAGCGGGAGCACACTGCCCATCATCGAGCGAATGGGCAGATAATAGCCCTCGCCAGCTTTCCACGAAAATGACATGCCGACGAGTTGCGAGCCGCTTGCGCTCAAACCTGTTGTTTCGGTGTCGAAAGCAAACTCGCGCTGCAGGCCGAGGCGGTGAAGAAAAAAAGCCAGTTTTTCGAGGTCGTCCACCAGCATGTAGCCGGGGTTAGGC